>CAVIKQ010000025.1:0-15286 GCA_963643305.1 Eggerthellaceae bacterium | reverse complement strand
ATCATTAAGTTGTGCAGATAGCTTTTTGGCGTTGGAAGCTGTTGCATTCAGATTGCTAAAGGTCTCTGAGAGATCTTTCTGTGCCGATGAGTCTAAAATGTTATTTATGTTTGTCAGTGTCTTGTTGAGGTTCTCCATAACTGTATAGAACTGCTCCTTAAGAGGGGTAATCTCGTTTGTAAATGCGGAGATTATATCCGGAACTATAACACCCTGCAAGGTGTCGTTGTTTGTCATGTGTATATTGGAGCTGCCCAATGATATTCTTACCGATTTGCTTCCCAGTATGTCTGCGCTGTACAGCTCTGCCTTTGAGTTGTTTGGGATTGCATAATCAGACTTGATGGCCATACGTATGATAAAAAGATCCTTTGTATTATCATATTTTATGCTCTCTATTGATCCAACCTTGAGACCTCTTATGTAGATTGGGCTTGTGGCGCTCAATCCGTCAACACTGCCGAATGTTGTGTAGTATCTGCTGCGTCCGCCAAAGATATCGCTCCCTCGCAGAAAATTAATCACAGCAAAAATACATGCTATGGTAACAATTACAAAAAGTCCAAGATTCTGTTTTTTATTCAGTATAGGTTTCATATCCGTGTTATTTTCTCTTTTAGTATATCTCTCTGTGCTACCTGTCCGGCTTTAAGTTTTGCATTTTAGTAACAAATGCTTCGGGGAATTTTTTTCTTACTTTTGGCAACCTCTTCAAAGCCTCCTCTTTTGTTGCAAATGAACCGTGTATATATTTATAGGTGTTTCCAACCCTATATCTTGTAACAGGTATGCCTTTAAACAGAGATGAAGAACTGTTCATTCTCTTTGCAACACTCATTATCTGAATCCCCCATGCACCATCTTTATGTTCAGTAACTGCTTCTCTCTTTCCAATCTCTTTCTCTGTGTGCTTTTGGGATTCTTCTTTTGTAAAGCTCTTGCCATTCTCTGCATTCTCCACTGCAACTGTGCTGTCATATTCCCTCTTGTATTGTGCAAAAGCATCAAAAAGAGCCTGTGCTATCTCCTGCTGTTTGGCCCTGTTGTTAAGGATAACCCTGTCTTTTGAATTGGACAGGAATCCTATCTCTGTGAGCACTGCCGGCATGGTAGTTTTCCACAAGACAAGCAGCCCTCCCTGTTTAACCCCTCTGTTATGTTTTATGGGTCCTTTGGATAAGTTGCTTTGAATATGGGATGCAAAGATAAGACTCTGTTCCAAATGAGTATTCTGCAGCAGGGAGAAGATTATGTATGATTCTGGAGAATTCGGATTAAATCCTTCATATTTGGCCTCATAGTTATCCTCTATGGTAATAACCGAGTTCTCTCTCTTACAGACCTCAAAATTACCGGAGCTTTTTGAGGTTCCCATTACAAATGTCTCTGTACCGTGAGCCTCTGTAGATGTGGTTGAGTTGCAATGTATGGAGAGAAACAGGTCTGCCTTGTTTTTGTTGGCAATGGCTGCCCTCACATCAAGGTCTACATATACATCATTTACTCTGGTGAAAACCACTTTTACATCGGGAAAATTATCATTAATGAGTTTGCCTAACTTTAATGCAACAGCCAATGTTATATCTTTTTCCTTGATATTGCCAACTTTGCTTATTGCCCCCGGATGTTTGCCGCCATGCCCGGGGTCTATAACAATGCACTTGAGTTTGGTATATTCATTGTTAGACGCAGAGAGGCAGGGATTGGTTGCATTTGCGCAGATAAAAAACAAAAGGTGCAGTATGCTAAGTATGGTTATAATTTTTTTAAATATCATATTGTTGCAAAAAAGTGTTAAATTCGCACCCTGCAAAAATACTAATTTTGCTTGTTAAATCTCTATTTGGTATTGTAATTATTAAATAAAAGTCAAAACAGTTACTTAATGTCTGTAAAGATAAAAACATTAATAATCACGGTTTTAACAATGCTGGTACTTTTTGCCGGCAGTTTTATCGGTGTACAGGCATATCAATACAACGGACCTATTTCAGCAACTCTTCTACAGGATACCCTGACCAAGGTAAAGGATACACTGACAACGGGTAGAGATTCTCTCATATTGGCAAATGCAGATTCGCTTGGCATAACAGAAAGGGATTCTCTTGCTGTATCGGATTCGCTTAAAAACAGAGGGACATTGGAGTTTCCGGTGTTTTCTACCGCCAGAGATTCTACAGTAAAGGTGTTTGCCAACGGAAAGAGGATGATATACTATTACGGAGATATGAGCGTAAAGTATAACGACATGGAGATAAAGGCAGACTATATGGCATACGATATGTCTACCGGTATTGTCTTTGCCAAAGGTCTTCCCGATACAACAGGGGTTATTCAGGGCAGTCCTGTGATGAAGCAGGGGGATCAGACATTTGAGATGGAGACTGTCTACTACAACTTTAAGACTCAGAAAGCCAAGATAAAGAATATGATTACGCAAGAGGGGGAGGGGTATCTTCATGGGCAGTTTTTAAAGAAACTTCCAAACAATTCTATAAATATCTCCAAAGGAAAATATACTACATGTGATCTTGAACATCCGCATTTCTACCTCAAGATGACTGCCGCAAAGGTAATCAATGAGAAGGGAAAGGGGCAGAAGACGGTTTTTGGCCCTGCGTACGTGGTAGTTGAGGATGTGCCAACCCCATTTGCTCTCCCCTTTGGCTTTGTTCCAAAACTGAATGGCGGAAGAAGCGGTGGAGTGCTTGTGCCAACCTATGGAGAGGAGACCTCCAGAGGATTCTTCCTTAGGGGATTAGGATACTATTTTGTGTTTGGAGATCATTTGGATCTTGCTGCCACAGGTGATATATACACAAGGGGTTCGTGGGGTATGCAGCTGAACTCCAGATATAACAAAAGATATAGGTACAACGGTACCTTTTCGCTTACATATCAGGATGATATAACAGGAGAAAAGGGTTCTCCCGATTATAACGAGATGACAAATTTCTCTGTACAATGGTCTCACACACAGGATGCAAAAGCGCGTCCGGGTACAACTTTCAGAGCCTCTGTAAACTTTTCCAGCCCAAACAACAACAAGTACAACAATCAGACAAATATAAATCAGGCGCTGCAGAACCAGATTTCATCATCAATATCATACGGCAAGACATGGGCGGGAACCCCATTCAGCCTCACTATAAATGCACTTCACAGCCAGAGTTCGAGAGATAGTTCGTACTCTGTTACCCTGCCTAACCTAACCTTTACGGTCAATAGGATTTATCCTTTTAAAAGAAAGGAGAGAGTGGGAAAGGAGAGGCTGTACGAGCAGTTTGCATTTAATTATAATACAACATTGGAGAACAGGATGAGCTTTAAGGCCAGTCAGGTAAATGAGCCTGATTTCTGGAAAGATCATATGACAAACGGCATGAGGCATAGTTTTAGTATTCAGCTGCCAAGTCTTACCCTGCTCAAATACATACAGATTGCTCCATCTGTAAACTATGGGATGAACTGGTACTTTACAGATATAAGCAAGTACTTTGATACCGAGACGCAAAAAGTGGTAATAGAAAAGTCAGACCCGTTCAGCACCTTTGGCATTACGCAGAATTTTTCTGCGGGGCTCTCTGTAACTACCAGATTATACGGCCTTTTCAACTTTGGCAAGGATAGAAAGATAGAGGCTGTAAGGCACATGGTAACACCCTCTTTGGGCTTTAGTTTCCAGCCGGAGATGGGAACCTCAATGAACGGATACAAGACACTCAGCTATGTAGATATAAACGGAATACAGCATACGGAGGTGTATAACAGGTTCGAAGGGGGAATCAACTCGGCTCCGTCGAGGGGAAAAAGTGCAAGTATGTCCTTCTCAATAGGGAACAATATAGAGGCAAAGGTAAGGAACCTTAAAGATACTACGGGCAAGGGGATAAAGAAGGTAAAACTTATAGACCAGTTGTCAATAGGGGGTTCGTATAACTTTCTTGCAGACTCCATGAATCTCTCCAATATATCGGTCAATATGTCAACAACAGTGTTTGGCAAGTTGGGACTTAATGCAAATGCTACATTGGATCCTTATGCAGTAAACGATAGGGGACAGAGAATAAAGAGGTTAAACATAATGCAGGAGGGGGGCTTTAAATTGGCAAGGCTTACCAATGCAAGTGTCTCGTTCTCATACGGTTTTAGCGGAGAAGGGAAGAGCCGTATGGGACAAAACTATGATTATAAGTTCAATAAATCATCTTCATCGGGAGGAGGCTCAGGACAAAGCGGAGGACATGGACATGGGTCGGTAGCGCAATATCAGAGAATCTACTATCATCCTGTTACGGGAGAATATATTCCGGGCGGATGGCTCTACTATATGGACCCAAATATTCCGTGGTCTGCCAATTTTAACTTCAACTATTCATATTCAAGAAGTTACCAGTATGCTAATCAGGTGAGACAGACAATAAACAACCATACTGTAGCATTGGGATTCTCAGGACAGATGAGGCTTACCGAGAGGCTGAACTTTAGCCTTAACAGCGGATTCGACTTGGCTAAAATGAAACTTACCACTACCCAGATGAATGCATCGTACGACCTGCACTGTTTTCAGATCTCGTTTTCATGGGTTCCGTCGGGCCAATGGCAGAGCTGGAGTTTTAGGATAAATGCCAAGGCTTCTGCATTGGCAGATCTGTTGCAGTTTAAGAAGAATGCCAGCTACTGGGACAGATGAGGCTTGTTGTAGAGCCGTTTTGAAATATATCTTATTGCAATTATCATTACAGATATCAGGACTAAGGAGAACTCTATAAACAGCTGCTCCCTGATGATGGAGTCTGCTATTATAATATCGGGAGATTGTTTAAAAACAGTGCCTATATCTGATGGATAATTGTAATGGCTCCACTTCTTTACAACAACTCCTTCGTAGATATATGTAACTCCTCCGTTGCTCCTGTTTAGTGAGATAAGTGTTTTATAGTCTGACGAATAGAGAGGAACAGCACTGTTTGTGTTCTCCTCTCCCAAGGCAGAGAGTATGAACAGTTTGCCGCCGGCCTTGGCTGCACTGCTTGCCAACTGTTCTATTTCTGTAATGGTTTTGTTTGACAACCGGTTGAATACAGATACAATAACAACCGGGGTGTTGAGGTTCAGGATAGAATCTGTTATAACTATGCCGTGGTTGTCTCTTATGGAGAGATCTATACTGCCGTTACCCTCTTCTGAGACAAGAATAGACTTGGAGTCTGTAAAAGACCATGTGGAATCGGGAAGGTTGTCTAACGTAAACTCCTGCTGCTTACCCTCTTTGGAGTACACTAAAACTGTTTTGTACTCTCTCAATTGGTTTTCTAACAGCTTGTCTGTTAAATCTGTGCCAGGCTTGAACTGCCCGAAATCTGCTATAGGCAGGAAAAACAGCGAATATAGAGCGATGGCTGCAATGAAGAGGGTATATGCACAGGTGTAGATATTCTGCCGGGACCTTGTTGCAATGGGGGAGAAGCTGTTACGTTGCATGTAAACTATAATGGCAGCCCCCAAAAGCAGAATATTCTTGGCAAATGTCTGCAAGCCTGTAAGATGCAGGGCATCGCCAAAACAGCCGCAATCCTCAATGGGCAGAAATGTTGCAGTGCACAGGGTTATTACTGTAAAGAACAGGAGCAGAATAAGGGATACCGCAGAAAAGAGCTTTACTTTTAATCCTTTCAGTATGGCAACGCCTGTTACAAACTCTATGCAGCACAGGATTACAGCCGCAGGGAGTGCGGTAAACTCTAAAGGGTTAAGGTGCATTACGCTCAGGTATTCCTTAATCTTTAAAGATGTTCCCACAGGATCCAATGCTTTAAGGAATCCCGATACTATAAATGTAACACCAATAAGGATTCGGCTCAGCCCTCTTAGAAACCTCATAGATATTCCTCTGTTTTATATTGATAAAGCCTTTATTCTGGCAAAAATCTCATCGGCCGGAAGCATGTTTCCGTTGCAGTCGCTGCAGTCAACCTTTTGAAAATCAGAATCGCGGTTTACCTCTTTGAGGTAGATTTCACGTACCCGCTTTTGGAAATTAATATCGGATTCATGAATATCCTCTTTCCCTTTAAGGTACACCCTGTCATCCCCCTCCCGATTCTCTTTGAGTTTCTTGTCTACAAACGAGACAGGCACATCGAGAAAAATATTCACATCGGGACGTGGAATGGCGTTTACATTGTACTCTGTTTCAAAAATCCAGTCCCTTAACTCCTCTTGAGCCTTAATATCTGTAAGCTTTGCACACTGGTAAGCAATGTTTGAGTAGACATATCTGTCTAACAGAACGGTGTCTCCGTTGTTAAGCCACTCCCTTATTTGACCGGAGGCCACTCTTCTGTCCTCTGCAAAAAGCAATGCAACAATCTGCGGATGTACATTCTCAATTTTACCGTAGTCTCCTCTTAGAAATTTGGCTATCATTTCTCCGTACACAGGGGTGTCGAACCTTGGAAAATGAATATATCTCAACACTCTTCCGCTCTGCTCAACATACTCTTTGAGCATCTTTACCTGGGTGCTCTTCCCTGCACCGTCGAGGCCCTCCAAAACTATAAGCATTCTGTTATGATAATCTTTTTGCAAACTTACGTAAAAACAAAAAAATGTCCAAACCCTCTCTCGGTTGCGGTTGCTGTTATGAATAGTCATGAATTTTATGTTACATTTGTGGTTTAAAAGTTTTTGAGATGGAAGTTACTGCCGAGAGAATCGCTGCTCATTTTAATGGCGAAATTATAGGAGATCCTAATGTAAAAGTCTCTACTGTTGCAAAGATAGAGAGCGGAAAGAGGGGGGCTATCTGCTTTTTGGCTAACCCTAAGTATAAACATTATCTTGAGGGATGCAAAGCAAGCATTGTTATCATAAACAGAGAGTTTAAGCCGGATTATGAGATAGAGCCTACACTTATTGTTGTAGATAATGCATACGAGGCTGTAGCCTCTTTGTTAGACCTGCTGAACTCTTTAAAACGGGCAAACAGGAGGGGCAGAAGCTGGAAAGCCAAATGTGCGTGGAGCAGCAGGATAAGCAGAAGTGCCTATATAGGGGCATTCTCGTTTGTAGGCAGGAAAAGTACTGTTGGAGCCGGAACGCAGGTTTATGAGCAGGTGTATATAGGTCATAATGTTACTATAGGTAGAAATTGTATTCTGTATCCGGGGGTAAAGATATATGAGGGGTGCAAGATTGGGGACAACTGCATCCTGCATTCCAATGTGGTTATAGGATCGGACGGATTTGGTTTTGCTCCAACCGAGGATGGTTCGTACAAGAAGATACCTCAGACAGGGATAGTTACAATTGAGGATAATGTTGAGATTGGCGCAAATACCACAGTAGACAGGGCTACAATGGGTACTACCATAATAAGGAGAGGGGTAAAACTGGATAATCTTATTCAGATTGCCCATAATGTTGAGATTGGCGAGAATACGGTAATTGCATCGCAGACAGGTGTTGCCGGGAGTGCAAAGGTTGGCAAGAGCTGCATGATAGGGGGACAGGTTGGTATATCGGGACATATAACCATAGCAGACAAGACATCTATAGGGGCACAGGCAGGCATAATGGGGAATATAAAGAAAGAGGGGGAAATCCTGCTTGGCTCTCCTGCTTTTGACTATAAAACCTATCTGAGATGTTATGCGGCCTTTAAAAAACTGAGATAACAGCTCAACCTAAATTAGATTTTGTTGGTTTTTTACCTCTGCTTGGATAAATTTTTGTTAAGATAAAATGATTATCTTTGCGCGGTTATAGTGATTTATATGATAAACAGTGTTAAACAGCATACATTAAAAGAAAAATATTTCTTTGAGGGAAAGGGCCTTCATACAGGCAGATTTGTAAGGATGAGCATAGAACCGGCTCCTGCTGATTTTGGAATTAAGTTTAAAAGGACAGATTTGGGGGAGGATGCAATGATAGATGCCTCCGTTAAATATGTAACAACTACATCGCGCGGGACTACATTGGAAAAGGAGGATGTTAAAATATCAACCCTGGAGCATCTGATGGCTACGCTTTACGGTTTTGGTATAGATAATGCTCTTATTTGCATAAATGGTCAGGAGGTTCCTATTTTAGATGGCAGTGCAAGATTGTTTGCAGATGCAATATCAAAGGATGGGCTTGTAGAGCAGAATGCAGAGAGAGAGTATATAACAATAGAGAGAAAGATAGAGATAAAGAATCCCGAAACCGGTTCTGAGATTGTGATTATGCCGGATGACAAGTTCTCTGTAGATTTAATGATAGATTATGGCTCAAAGGTTTTGGGAAACCAGTATGCGCGGTTTAATGTTGAGTCCGATTTTGCAAAGGAGATTGCCCCATGCAGGACTTTTGTGTTTTTCCATGAATTGGAACCACTCTTTAAGAATAACCTTATCAAGGGGGGAGACTTGGACAACGCAATAATTATTGTTGAGAGACCTGTTCCTCAGCCGGAATTGGACAGATTGGCCGACCTCTTTAAAGTAAAGAGATTGGAGCGTGTACCTGAGGGCTACCTTAATCATTTAGAGCTGAGATATTCAAATGAGTGTGCCAGGCATAAGCTGTTAGACCTTCTTGGAGATTTTTCTCTTGTAGGCAGACATATTAAGGGTAAGGTAATAGCATATAAGAGCGGTCACGGCATAAATACCAAAATGGCAAGGCTTAT
Source organism: Eggerthellaceae bacterium (assembly GCA_963643305.1). Taxonomy (GTDB): domain Bacteria; phylum Bacteroidota; class Bacteroidia; order Bacteroidales; family UBA932; genus Egerieousia. The sequence goes on along the minus strand of CAVIKQ010000025.1, from coordinate 6,609 downwards.
TTATGATACATATTTAAAAAACAACTAAATATACAGAGATGGAACACGAAACAAATATTCCCAAGTATGATCCGAATGCAGCTCCTGTTTTGGACATTAACGGTATAAAGAAATTACTTCCTCACAGACCTCCGTTTTTGATGGTAGACAGAATTATTGAGATGGGGGAGGACTATGTTGTTGGTATAAAGACTATTGGGGTTAATGAGTGGTATTTTAACGGTCATTTTCCGGAAGAACCTGTTGTTCCGGGGGTTTTGTTAATAGAGGCTATGGCTCAGGTTGGCGGTATATTGGTGCTGAACAGCGTTGACGAGCCTGAAAGATATTCAACATATTTTGCCAAGATAGACAATGCAAAGTTCAAGAGAAAGGTGGTGCCCGGAGATGTTGTGGTATTCAAACTGACAATCACCAATCCTTTAAGAAGGTCTATAGTGAGCATGAACGGAAAGGCTTATGTTGGGGATGCTCTTGTGTGTGAGAGCGATATGGTTGCTCAGGTAATTAAGAACAAATAAAAATTTACAATAATGAATAATTCGGTAGTACACCCAAATGCTAAAATAGGGAAAAATGTTGTAATAGAGCCTTTCTGCTATATTGCTGAAAATGTTGAGATTGGTGATAATTGTCATATTGGCCCTAATGTTACTGTTTACGACTATGTTAAAATTGGCAACAACTGCAATATTTTCCCCGGTGCCGTAATAGGTGCCATACCTCAGGATCTTAAGTTCCAGGGGGAGGTTACCTATGTGGAGATTGGAGATAATGTTACAATAAGGGAGTGTGCTACAATTAACAGAGGTACTGCCGCCAGCGGTAAATACAAGACCATAATAAAGAATAATGTATTGGTCATGTCATATGTACATGTGGCTCATGACTGTGTTATAGGGAACAATGTTATACTTGTAAGTTATGTTGGTCTGGCCGGCGAAACCGATGTAGATGATTATGCAATTATCGGAGGAAACTCTTCGGCTCACCAGTTTACAAAGATAGGTTGTCATGCCATGTTATCGGGAGGGTCATTAATAGGGAAAGATGTACCTCCGTATGCAATGGCAGGTAAAAGACCGTTGTCATTTTTTGGCATAAATATCGTTGGCCTTAGACGCAGAGGCTTTACAAATGAGCAGATAGAGAGGATAAGGGATATTTACAGGGTTATATATCAGAGCGGTCTTAACGTTTCGGAAGCCTGCAAAAAGGTGGAGGCAGAGATGCCTGATTCCAATGAGAAGAGGGTAATCTTAGACTTTATAGCTGAGTCAAAGCGTGGTATAATCAGATATAGTCCCTCATCTTCTGAGGAGTAAAACTATTTGGCAGCCATGCTTCCCAACAAGGTATTGCTTTCAACTGCATATTTTGCTCCTGTTGAGTATTTTGCTGTGTTGGATAATTGCTGTAACACGGTTATTGAGGCTTGCGAACAGTATCAGAAACAATCATACAGAACCCGTTGCCATATTTTAACAGGCAGCGGGATTCTTGTTTTAACACTTCCTGTGTTGCGGAGTGCCTCTGCTAATGGCTGTGCGGCAGGGGATAGGAATGATGCAACGCACAAACTTCCTATTGCAGATATTAGAATCGATTATTCCAAGCCATGGGTGGTGCAGCATGAAAGGGCTATCGAAGCGGCATACGGAAATTCTCCATTCTTTGAGTATTATAAGGATGAAATCTTTGCAGTACTTGATTCTCATGTAGATACATTGATAGAGCTAAACACAGAACTTACATTGCTGCTTTGCAATCTTTGCGGAATAAGGCAGAGATTCTCCCTCTCAACAGAGTACATGATGCCAAAAAAAACAGAACCGGATACATTGGATTTAAGGTCTGCCATTCATCCTAAAGTACCCGGATCTATTAATCCATTCTATGAAGAAAAGGCGTATTATCAGGTATTTACAAATAAATACGGATTTACTCCCAATCTCTCTATTTTAGACCTGCTGTTTAATGAAGGTCCTAATTCTGTCTCTTTCTTGTAAGTTAAACAAATTCACTCACGCTCACGTGCAGCTTTTCTAACTTTCTATATTGCTAAAATCGTAGTCCCAAGGTAAGTACTACCCTCGAATTATACCAGTTGGCATGTGCTACAGGTGCCTCTCTATAATCGGTGCTGTTGTAGAACTGATAATCGCCTTTGCTCTCCTTTAGCTGTCTTACGTATGTCAAATCTGCAAAGAAACCGCTCTTTGAGCTGTAGCCGACTCCGGCAGAGCCTATATATGTCTTGTAGTCATTCTGTTTAAGACCTGCTGTATAGTACTGGAATCCGGCTCTTACTGCAAGAGTTGGTGTTGCTATCACCTCGGCTCCTATCCTTATGTTGTCAGATGTTGTGTACTTGTCTTTTATGCCGGCATTCTCATTGTCAAACTCCCCTTTGTAATCGGGATCTTTAAGTTTCATTGTAGAGTAGTCTGTCATCTCGTAATCTACGCTCAAAGTACCTCGTGTTCCAAATACAAAGGCTCCACCGATATTCCATCTGAAAGGAGTCCTTAATATGTAGTCATACTGCCCAAGCGGTGAAACAAGGTTTGCATAATATGCGCTCGATGTATGTGTGGCTGAGAAGTCGGATGCAATCCTCTCCTCCCATTCATCGTGCAGATACATCCATGTAGGGGTAGAGATGCTTGCTCCAAATCTGAAGAAATGTACAGGTGTGAAAATAGCGCCTACCCTTATATTTATGCCGGTACCTGTTGTCTTAAGGCTGTATTTGTGGGTAAACGAATTGAATCCTGTCTGAAAATCATTGCTTCTTACAGCAAATTCAGAGTAGTGCTGGTCTGTGCGGTAGTAGATGCTCTGAATACCTATTGTAGCTCCTATGTAGAGCACATCATCTATGTTGCCGCCAATATTGAATGAGCCTTCAGATACATTTCCCTTAGATACAGATGTGAATCTCTGATCCAATTCTCCCCCCATTGTAATATCATAGCCGTTCAGATTCTCTGTAGCACCCTTGTACTCCCTTCCTTGTGTACCGGGGAGCGTATCTAACAGAGAGGCATTCCATGCAAGTACATTCTTCCATGAGTAGCTTCCAAACGGATCGTAAGAATCTGTTATATCCAAATTCTTTGCATTTGTACCGGAGAGTTCGGCCGCCATTGATGCAAGATAGCTGCTTTGTGCATTTCTTCCCGATGCATAGAAGGAGCTGTTAAAGTCATTAAGCCTATTGTAGGCTATAGCCACAGTCCAGCTTTTAAGTCCGCTTAGCATACCTGTTTTAGTGGTTGTCACCGCGCCAAAGTTGGATATGCCAAACGTAGTCTTGGAATCATCTGTTTTGTTGCCGAGATATGTCATATTCGAACTGTTCATGGAGAGCAGTGGGGAGAAGGTAATCTCATTGTATCTGTACACTGCAGAGGCCGCAGGATTGGAGAACACAAAGCCCATATCACCTCCAAGAGCCACGCCAGCCTGTCCCATAGCCACAGATCTTGCCGTACCGACCGGTGTCTGCCATGATAGCCTGTAGGCATCATCTACAGTCTGAGCGTCTGCTTTGCCAATCATAGAGAGAATCATCAGTGCTGCTGCACCTATCCCTGCAAATATCCTGTGTGAAATATTTAATCTTCTAACTGTTGTCATGTCAAATCAATTTATTATACATTATCTTCTTCTGTAGTTAGACCCTCCACCGGAGTTACCTCCCGATGAATAAGATGAACCGCTGCTGTATGAAGAGCCACTGCTGTAAGAGGAGCTGTTGTTATATGTGTTATTTGAAGAGTTGCTGCTTCTTCTGTAACTGCTGCTACTGTTAGAACTGTTGCTCTTGGTTGCAGTGCTGCCACTGTTTGATTTTCTTCTGTAATTAGAACTGTTGTTGTTCTGTTTCTGCTGTGAGCTGCTGCCATTTACAACGGTACCGTTCTCTCTTCTGTTACCTGAGCTGTTGTTGCTGTTTACTGCACCGTTTTGTCCACTGTTCGATACTCTTCTGTAAATGCTTCCTCCATTACTCCTGCCGGAGTTGCCATTCATGTAGACAGGAGAACTGCTATGCCCGTATGTATATGGGTCGCGCCTTGTTGTGCTACCGTTGGATGGCCTTCTGCCGTCAACGGCATTGTGCATTATTCCACCTTCGTTCCTCTTGCCGTAGTACACAGGTCTGTGGTCTCTGTGAGGATGACCATGCCACCGGTCATGCCCCCATCCCGGGCCATGACCCCATCCGTAATACCATGGATCCCAAGGGCCGTAATAGCCGGGATACCATCCTCCCCATCCAAAATACCAGTCCCTGCTGCCAAACCCCCAATAGTAATAGTCGTTGTAGTACCAAGGATAGCGCCAGTATGTTCCCCACCATGGGTTATACCATCCATGGTATCCTGCCCACGAAGGACGATACCAGTAGCTGTCATCGTAGATGTTAAGATTAATGGTATAGGTTGGAGAATCAAACTTCCTTAACCTTGCCTCATAACTCTCGTTATCATCTAAAATAGAATATGTTGTTACAGATGAACTGTATGGGTCTATTCTGTAATCAATATCTACCTGATTATTATCTCCAACATAGATCTCGTTTATAGACCGGTCTGTCTGGTTCCTAAGTTCGTTTGCCTGACGTCTCTGTTCAAGCGCGGCCTGTTCTGCATTTGGATCTGGAGTGTAATAGAGGCTGTTTGCGTATGCCCCGTAGCCACTCCAACCACCTCCTGTTGTCACGCAGGATGAAAGGCTCATAACTGTGCCAAGTATTAGCAAATAGGTAATATTTCTCATTTTCCCTCCTGTTTTAGACAGTTTCGTAATTAATTTTGTACTTTTGTACCCTTGATTGCAAAAGTATCAAAAAATATTCCATTTATCACAATAACGGATATATTTTATTAGTATAAACGCATTAAGGGCTGTTTTACTGCGGCTTTATTAGGATAATTTTAAAAATATGGCAAAAGAGGTTACAAAAAGAGAGGATAATTACTCCCAGTGGTATAATAATTTGGTTGTAAAGGCAGATTTGGCAGAGAATTCTGCTGTTAGAGGTTGCATGGTAATAAAGCCTTACGGATATGCAATATGGGAGAAGATGCAACAGCAGTTAGACAAGATGTTCAAGGCAACAGGACATGTAAATGCATATTTCCCTCTTTTTATTCCAAAATCTTTCCTGAGCAAGGAGGCTGAACATGTTGAGGGGTTTGCAAAGGAGTGTGCTGTTGTAACCCACCACAGACTTATGGTAAATCCAAACGGCCCCGGTGTTGTTGTAGATCCCGATGCCAAACTTGAGGAGGAGCTTGTGGTAAGGCCAACCTCCGAGACTATTATCTGGAATACCTACAAAAACTGGATAACATCATACAGAGACCTTCCCATATTGTGCAACCAGTGGGCTAATGTTGTAAGATGGGAGATGAGGACAAGGCTCTTTTTAAGAACAGCAGAGTTCTTGTGGCAGGAGGGGCATACGGCTCACGCGACAATGCAGGAGGCAGAGGCAGAGGCTGTGAAAATGGTTAACGTTTATGCAGAGTTTGCAAGAAAATATATGGCTGTTCCTGTTGTTGTAGGGCACAAGTCAGAGAGCGAGAGATTTGCAGGAGCCGTTGATACGCTCTGCATAGAGGCAATGATGCAGGATGGAAAGGCGCTTCAGGCAGGTACATCACATTTTCTCGGACAGAATTTTGCAAAGGCATTTGATGTTAAGTTTACAAATAAAGAGGGCGTTTCAGACTATGTATGGGCAACATCGTGGGGTGTATCTACCCGTTTGATGGGTGCTCTTATAATGGCTCATGGAGATGACCACGGTTTGGTTCTGCCGCCTACTCTTGCACCTATTCATGTTGTAATGGTTCCTATCTTTAAGAAAGAGGAGGAGAGACAGGCTATAGTGGCAAAGATGGAGCAGATAAAGAGAGAACTGGAGGCTCTTGGCTTAACGGCAAAGATAGATGACAGGGATAATTATCGCAGCGGTTTCAAGTTTGCAGAGTGGGAGCTTAAAGGGGTTCCTGTAAGATTGGCAATAGGACCAAGAGACCTGGAGAACGATACTGTTGAGGTTGCCCGTAGGGATACCATGACAAAGGAGATAAGGCAAGAGGCTGGCTTGGCTGAATATCTAAAAGGCCTGATGGATGTAATACAGGAGAATATCTACAACAAAGCCCTTGAGTTCAGAGACAGGAATGTATTTAAGGTTGATACTTGGGATGAGTTTAAGGAGAGGATAGAGCAGGGCGGTTTTCTGCTTTGCCACTGGGACGGAACAACCGAGACGGAGGAGAAGATAAAGGAACTCACAAAGGCTACAATAAGATGCATCCCTACAGACAGTTTTGTTGTTGAGGAGGAGGGCAGATGTGTTTTCAGCGGAAAACCTTCGCATAGAAGAGTTATATTTGCCCGGTCATATTAAGATGTAGGTTGGGCAATATAATTTTTATTTTTATATTGCAGGCAATAATTAAAAGAGATATTTATAGGAAATTATGGAAGCAGATCCCTCGCCGCAACAGAAGATTTTTGCGGCATTGAATCAGAAAGCCAGAATTAAGGTTCAGGTTAACGAAGTGGCATTGGACATCTTTAATC
>CAVIKQ010000024.1:0-15710 GCA_963643305.1 Eggerthellaceae bacterium | reverse complement strand
GCAAAATTTATTTTGATTATGCCGAGGCGTAGTGATTGTAAACGAAGTTTAAAATCATAGCCATAAGAGGGGCTGCCGGCATTATAACGGTCTGCCCCTCTTTTTTACGGTTCTCGTGAATTTATTTTTTTGAATGACAATATTTTCCCTACTTTTGTAAGATTTTGAAAAACTGTGCCCTTTTCGCTAACAAAGGTAATCTGCGGCGTAAAGGGTTGTTGATACGTTTAATTTTTAACTCTCATAGGGAGAGGCAGATTACATATTTAGAACAATGAATGTAGTAAAAAAGACCATTGCACTTAGCGATGGAAGACAAATTGAGATTGAGACCGGTAAATTGGCCAAACAGGCAGACGGCTCCGTAGTATTAAAAATGGGCAACACCATGCTTTTGGCCACTGTTGTCTGCGCTAAAGATGCAAAAGAGGATGTAGATTTCATGCCGCTTTCCGTTGAATACAAAGAGAAATTCTATGCAGCAGGAAGATTCCCCGGAGGATTTATGAAGAGAGAGGGTAAATCATCTGATTATGAGATTCTTATATCTCGCCTTATAGACAGAGCATTGCGTCCTCTGTTTCCCGATAACTTTCACGCAGAAACATTTGTTACAGTAAACCTCATCTCTGCAGACCATGAGACAATGCCCGATGCACTTGCAGGATTGGCAGCATCTGCAGCACTTGCAGTTAGCGACATTCCGTTTGGAGGTCCTATCTCTGAGGTAAGAGTAGCCCGTATCAATGGCGAATTTGTAATAAACCCAACCTTCTCTGCACTTGAGGGGGCAGACCTGGATATTATGGTTGCAGCAACCATAGACAATATAATGATGGTTGAGGGGGAGATGAAGGAGGTATCCGAAGAGGTTATGCTCAATGCAATAAAATTTGCCCACGAAGAGATAAAGAAGCAGTGCAAGGCACAGCTCGAACTCATGGAGGAGGTTGGCAAGACCGTTAAAAGAGAGTATTGCCATGAGGTTAACGATGAGGAGTTGAGAAAAGCATGCAGAGAATATTGCTACGATAAGGCATACACAATAGCAAAACAGGGGACATCCAAACAGCAGAGAACAGAGGAGTTTGAGGCATTGCAGGAGGAGTTCCTAAACACACTGCCGGAGGAGGAGAGAGAGGAGAAAGCATCTATGGTAGCAAGATATTACCACGATGTAGAGAAAGAGGCAATGAGAAATATGATTTTAGATGAGGGGATAAGATTAGACGGCCGTACCACAACACAGATAAGACCTATCTGGTGCGAGGTTGACTATCTGCCGGGAGCACACGGCTCGGCAATCTTTACAAGGGGCGAGACCCAGTCACTTGCAACCGTTACCCTTGGTACCAAATTAGACATGAAAGAGTTGGATGAGGTACTTATTCAGAGCACAGAACCATTTGTCCTGCATTATAATTTTCCTCCATTCTCAACAGGAGAGGCAAGACCGCAGAGAGGCGTAGGACGTAGAGAGATTGGACACGGCAACCTTGCGTTCAGAGCGTTAAAACCTATGGTTCCAAAAGGGGAGGAGAACCCATACGCCGTAAGAGTGGTGTCTGATATTCTCGAATCCAACGGTTCATCATCCATGGCAACGGTATGTGCAGGGACACTTGCACTTATGGATTCCGGCATTAAACTTAAAAAACCTGTTGCAGGTATAGCAATGGGACTTATATCTGATTCCAAAACAGGCAGATATGCTATTCTGTCTGATATTCTTGGAGATGAGGACCACCTTGGAGATATGGACTTTAAGGTAACAGGAACCAAAGACGGCATTACCGCTACCCAGATGGATATAAAAGTAGACGGACTCTCTTACGAGGTTCTTGGCAAAGCCCTTGAACAGGCAAGACAGGGACGTATGCACATTATGGGAGAGATGATGAAATGTATAAGCGAACCACGCGCAGACCTTAAACCTAATGCACCAAGAATAGTTCAGATTACCATACCCGGTGATTTCATTGGAGCGGTTATTGGCAAGGGGGGCGAGACCATTCAGAACATACAGAAGACCACCGGCACAACCATTACAATTACAGAGGAGAAAGATGCTACAGGAGAGACCGTTGGCTGTGTAGATATTTTTGGACTGAACAAAGAGAGCATGGATAAGGCTCTTGCATGGATAAAAGGGATCTCTACAGTACCTGAAGTTGGTGAGGTCTACGACGGTAAAGTTGTTTCTATTCTCGATTTTGGAGCATTTGTAGAGATTCTGCCTGGCAAAGAGGGGCTGCTGCATATTTCGGAGATAGACTGGAAGAAGACAGACAAGGTAGAGGATACCCTAAAGGTTGGGGACGAGGTTAAGGTGAAGCTCCTTGAGATAGACCCTAAGACAGGCAAGATGAGACTATCGAGAAGAGTGCTCATGGAGAAACCGGAGGGTTATGTTGAGCCTGAGAGACGTCCGCGTCCGGCAGGAGACCGCCCACAGAGAGATGGTGGACGAGACAACAGAGGAGCAAGGGAGAATCGCGCCCCAAGAGAGGGCAGAGCCCCAAGGGACAATCGCGACAGAGACCGCCGAGAACCAAGGGAGGCTCGCGAACCACGCGAGAACAGAGAGCCGAGAGAGACTCAGACCGAGAGGTAGAATTTACTATGTATAGATAGCATGAGGGGGTGGCCAACCGGCAAGGGCAGGTCGCCCCTTTGCTTTGGCTTTAACGTGTCAAATTATTTAGATAATCAAAAACAGTTTTGAACAACTTGTCAATCAACGGAAAAGCGATTGCCGAAAGCAGCTTACAAGAAACGGCGTCTGTTGGAGGACCGTTAGGATGCAAAGCAGACTAAAAGGGACAACTCAGCCGTTTCAAGCTGATTGAAGGCATAAGCAGTTGATTGACGCGGAGTGAAAAACGTTTTTGATTATATACATAAAAAACGCACAAAAGCTAAACAGTTTTGAACGACTTGTCAATCAACGAAAAAGCGATTGCCGAAAACAGCTTGTAAGAAATGAAAGATAACATATCAACACATCGCGTAAAACGCAACGACGAATTAGGCAGAATCACCATAGATGAGTTTAAGGCACACAGCAAGCTGCCTGTAACCATCATATTAGACAATGTAAGGAGCCAGCACAATATAGGCTCCGTTTTCAGAACAGCAGACTCCTTTATAATGGAGAGAGTTATCCTTTGCGGAATCTGTGCAACACCGCCAACAGCAGAGATACATAAATCTGCATTAGGAGCAGAATTCTCGGTAGATTGGGAATATTACCAAGAAACATTAGAGGCTGTACAAAAGCTAAAGGAGGAGGGATACACCATAATAAGCATAGAACAGGCAGAAAACTCAATCTCACTCCAAGAGGCCACAAAAACAATATACAGAGCTCTGTTCAAAAGCAAAAAAGAAAAGAAAACAGCATTAATCTTTGGCAACGAGGTAAAGGGGGTAAGCCAAAGCGTGGTAGATGCAAGCGACTATGTTATTGAGATTCCGCAATTTGGGACAAAACATTCTCTAAACATCTCCGTATCGGCAGGAATGGTATTGTGGGAGTTCTGCAAAGCGCTGCTAATTGATAGGAAAAACCGCAACAAATCTATGTAACTTTTGCTACCCCCACACGTCTAATGAGAGATAGACCAAAATGTAAATTAACTAAAACTTATAAATCATTTTATGAAGCATTTTTTAATTATCCCGATTCTTGCAGCAGCATTAGTTTGGGCTGCTCCAAACGAGGCATCTGCACAGAAGAGCAAACACAAGAAAGGGAATGCTGTAAAGACCGAGGTTCCAACCGCAGCAAAAGACAGCAGCAAGACAAAAAACAAAGCTATTCCGCTTATTTCCAATTTTGTAAAGACACCTCAGATGTACAAGGAGGGGATGACCCCTGTCTATGTTAAAGAGGGAAAATATTACCTGCAACTTAACGACACCCTTTTAGGCCGAGACATGATGATGGTTTCGAGAATATCAAAAGGGGCAGCCGGAATACGCCACCAGTTTGACGGTTATGCCGGAGATGATATAGCACACAGAATGTTCCGTTTTGAAAAATCGCAAGACGGCAAAAAGATTTTCCTTAAAAACATCCTGCTTAGGGAGCGTGCAGAGGGGGATATGGCAGAAAATGTTGCAGCATCCAACATGCAGGCAATTGCAGCAGCCTTTGATGTAAAAGCACAGTCTGCCGGCAAGGACACCTTCCTTATAGATATCACCGATTTTCTCCTGTCAGATACCGAATATCTCTTCTTTGGCAAACGGGACAAGACCACCTTTAAGTTGGGAGCCATGCAAAAGGACAAATCTTTTGTAAGTGGAATAAAGAGCTTCCCTATAAATACAGAGATGAAGGTAGTCTATACCTACGCCCGCACAGAGAGCAACCCAACAGCCACCTTTGAGTTTAACGTATCGTTGGTACTTCTTCCTAAAGTCCCTATGGTTGCAAGATACGAAGATCCAAGAGTAGGTTACTTTATTGAAAGATATGTAGACTTTGACAAAAACCCTCAGGGGATAGAGTCTGTAAAGATGATTTCAAGATGGAGACTTGAACCAAAGCCGGAGGATTTGGAGAAATACAAACAGGGAGAGCTTGTGGAGCCGGCAAAGCCAATTGTATTTTACATAGACCCTGCCACCCCAAAACAGTGGGTACCATACCTTATAGCAGGAGTAAACGACTGGCAGCCTGTATTTGAAAAAGCAGGGTTCAAGAATGCAATCTATGCCCTTGAAGCACCTACCTTTGAACAGGACTCTACCTGGAGCTTAGAGGATGCAAGACACTCTGCAATAGTCTACAAGCCATCTGACGTTGCAAACGCAATGGGACCACATATAAGCGACCCCCGTTCCGGAGAGATAATCGAGAGCCATATCTGCTGGTATCACAATGTTATGTCTCTGCTTAGAAACTGGTACTTCATTCAGGCATCACCCGCAGACAAAGCGGCAAGAAACCTTGTATTCGATACCGAGCTTATGGGGCAGCTTGTAAGATTTGTATCATCTCACGAAGTTGGACACACATTAGGCCTGAGACACAACTTTATGGGTTCTGCCCACTACTCTGTAGCACAGCTTAGAGACCCCGAATTTGTAAAGAAGAACGGGCATACCACCTCTATTATGGATTACTCCCGTTTCAACTACGTTGCCCAGCCGGAAGACAAGATAGAGCAATCTGCGCTCTGGCCAAGAATAGGGGTTTACGACTACTGGGCCATTGAGTGGGGCTACAGAAGATTTTACCAATACGATGACCCTCAAAAGGAGTTGGAGCATCTGAACAGGTGGATTATTGAGAAAACATCCAACCCACTGCTTCTGTTTGGAACAGAGAGCAATCCAAGCGACCCAAGGTTTCAGTCAGAAGATCTTGGTTCAAACCAGATGGAGGCAAACGAGTACGGAGTAAAGAACCTTAAGTTCATAATGAACAACCTTATAGAGTGGACCTCAACACCGGGCAAAGGTTACGACAATCTGCACACGCTGTACAACGAGGTTGTAAACCAGTATGGCAGATATATGAACCATGTTGCAAAGTGGGTTGGCGGAGTTTACTATGATGTAAAGACATCTGACCAGCCCGGCGAGATTTATACACATGTAGAAAAGGCTAAACAGAAAGAGGCAATGGAATTCCTTAACAGAAACCTCTTTACCCCTCAGACCTGGCTTATTCCAAACGAGATACTGTCTAAGACCATAAACAAGCCTGAAATTATTGTAGACAAGGCATATACCAAGGTATTTGCCTCTATGGTAAGCAAGAGAGCCATGCTCAATATGGTTGAAGATGAGATTAAGAATGGCAAGAGTGCCTACACCTTAACAGAATTCTTTAAGGATCTCAACTCTATGATTATGGTTCCTGTTAGTTCAGACCAGACCAAAGCAAGTCTGCAAAGACTGCTTCAGAAACGCTACGTAGCAGCCCTCATTGCTGTTTATAACGGAGAAGGAGGCCCGTTCTACAAGAAAGGGGACGAGAACAAGGACAACACAGATATTATCTCAACCGTTCATGCACAGCTTAGAGATTTGCAAAAGAGATTTAACTCCCTTGCAAGTTCCTCTACAGGGGTAACAAGAGCACACTATATGTTCCTTGCAGACAAGATTGCAAAAAGGCTTGATTCCGATAAATAGCAATTTTTACTGCTATTAGCATAATAAATTTGGGGATTGTAAAAATATTACTATCTTTGCAATCCCAATCTGCGGGATTCGTCTAACGGTTAGGACAAGAGATTCTCAATCTCTAAATAGGAGTTCGATTCTCCTATCCCGTACCAAGGAGTTGATTTATACAGATCAACTCCTTTTTTTATGAAATTGTATAAAATTTCGATTTTTCCGTAAGCCAAATAAGCAGAGCCAAACCTGTTTGAGCCATGCCATGGCAATGAAAAGCTGCACGTAAGCCACCTACATGAGCACGCTGAATATAAGACAGTTCCGGTGTTCGCATAAAATTCTAAAAAAATTTGTGTTACAAAACAGCAATTTGCCCCTCCATTAATCAAACGCAATATTGCGTTGAGATTAATTACACACTAAATGAAAAGAATTGCTCTACTGCTATTTTCAACACTGATATTTGCTGCATCTTGTGAGAAAGAGAAGACAAAGAACTCCTGTTCCAATGCAGAACAGACAAAAGAACCTGCACTGGTATCTATTAACATCTGCACCCCTGCAACAAAAGCATCGGGAAGCGAACACGGCAACTCCACCTCAGACTCCAAGATAAACAGTTTGGATATACTTATCTTTAACTATGCAAATGGGGCGGAACACGGCCTTATTGAGGTCTACAAGCACATGTCCGGAGACCAATTATCAAACCTCTCAACGATAGAGATAATAGCCACTGCCGGTCACAAGAAATTGTTTGTAATTGGTAACTCGCATGCCAGCAACACCCTAAAGTCTATAACTAAGTTCTCCGAGTTACAAGCCATAGAAAGCTCCCTGCTAAATGAAAATACAGGGGATTTCTGCATGATGTACACAGCCGAGAGAAATTTTACCACCTACACCTCAATAGCAGCAAACCTCACAAGATTTGTTGCAAGAGTTAAACTTGGGTCTCTTAAAACCAATTTTACAGGAGGCCCTTTTGAGGGGATGTCTTTGAATAATGTAAAACTGTATCTGCTTAACGCCCATTCTACCAAGCTCCTTAATAACGGAGAGGAACCGACTAACGGAACAATCTTTAACAGTCAACAGCTAAGCAGATCGGATTACCAGAATTCGGGGATTGAGAGTTTTTTATATGAAGCTATAGATGAGCCGCTAACCCCAAGCAGCGAGATAACCTCCCGTTATTTCTACTGCTATGAGAACCTTATAACCACCGAAACAGCTTCGGATCGTTATACAAGACTTGTAATAGAGGGGGAGCTTAACGGCACAACATATTACTACCCAATAAACATTAACCGAGAAATGTTTGGGTATGTTTTTACCAACGGTCACAGAGGGGTAAAGCGCAATGCCTCCTACAACATAAACTGTGTTATAAGCGGTGTTGGTTCAAATAATCCCGATAAGATAATAGAGACGAAAACTATTAGGGTAAGCGTTAGTGTAACGGACTGGGAAGAGATTGGAGAGGCAGTGATTAATTTTTAGCAGAGAGCTATGCGTGAGGGAGGGGCTGTATTCATCCGGCTGTTAATATGCCTGATAGCTGTTCAATTCAGCTGCGGTTGTAAAGGTAAAATATATGAAGATAGAGATGAATGTCCGTGTCTGTTAAAGATAGGCTTTGCCCGTAACAACAATATAGACAGTTACTATATATGGATATTTGATGAGCAGGGGAATATTCTAAAACAGGATAATTTTTATCCGACTGAAACAGAGATGCAGTATGAAACATCCATCCCAAAATCTATCTTTAATGTTTATGTATGGGGAAATGTTGGAGAATATACGCTCTTTGTGTTCAACGGTACAAACTCTGTTCTCAAACAGAATAAAGAGAACTCTTTAGACAAGCTCTATTTTGGGTATGCTGCCGGTAACAGTTTGAAAAAAGAGACTGTAACAATGGAGATAGAGATGTACAAACAGTATGCTGCCGTTGAACTTAATATCAGTTGCCCAGCAAACAGCAGTCTGAATATAAAGCAGATTGCAGCACGTACAATAAGCAACAGTATAGGATATTATCTTAACGGTAACATCATTGAGGGGGAGAGTACAATACACTCGGCCGTACCGGCCTCTGTAGATGAAACCAATGATAACAACAGGCTCTCATTTGAATATAACATAGCAAGACCGGCATCCTTTAACGGGATGAGCATAGAGATTAGAGATGGAACTAAGGATATACTCTCCCTAAACATGGGAGAACTCCTTAAAAACGCAAACTATAACCTTGGCAAAGAGAATCTCAATGACATTAAGCTCTATGTAGATCTCTCTGCAGGAAACTGTCTGATAGATTGCAAAGAGTGGGAGGAGATAGATGATGTTGATATTGTAATGTAGCAGACAGGGAGGGCGGCAAAAATCAATTTTTGCCGCCCTCCTACTTGCTAACTATGAAAACAAAAAGAAAATCGCCACACTATGGTAATTATCTCTTTAGAGATGGAACGGCATCTGATATAAAATCGTTTGTAGAGTTGTTTGTATCTACCAACTTGCCGTTTGTATCTGTCTTGCGCCTTACACTCTTTCCATATCTGTTTGGATCCAGATCTATCTCACCGCAAGAGGTGTAACCTGCATCTAATTTCTCTCCAAATGCCAAAGAATAGAAGAGCTGTTTAAGAGAAAGGTTAACCGCATCCAATACCCACTCGTTAGGTATTTTGTACGCCTTGGAGATATTCATTGTAAAATCGCCCACTTTAGTATGGTTTATATACTGCCCCTCCCATTTGTAATCTGCAAGGAATTTCTCTTTGGTAACAGACTTAGGGAAGACTGCTATTGCATGGCCTGTGTACCCTCTGTTGTGCATAATCCAATAAGAAAGTGTGTATGTGTACCATATATCAAGATTAGGTACTGCCGGGTTATCTATATCCTGATTGGCAGATGAAGTAGACCGGTCATACCATTCAAAATCTGCCTTTGAAAGATCAAACGAGTTAGGATTGTCTACCGTATGATTCTGTGCGTTATTGCAGATTATAATAGATGCGCCCGGTTTTACAGGGACATCCTTGCCTGTTCCGGGTATGCAATATGCGGTCTGGATTCCTGTATAACTCTCCTTTATAGGTACCACATACTCGTATGTAAGTACAGTATTAATCTTACTCTCCATTATCATAACACCATCTGCATACAGCGTCTCATCTGTGTTGTTGGTAAGTTTATAGTATTGGTCTCCGTTTCGTTTCTCCGGTTTACCTGTATCCGGAAGTGCATTACCCGTAAAGAATATCTCCTCAATAAGCAGCTCTCCCGGCTCTATGTTTCTCCAGCTCTGGCGTATATGAACAGTTCCCAAATCCTTTTTAGATGCAGAGGTAACAACCTTTACATCTGCCTCTCTGTACTCATCTGTCTCGTTCTCTGCAAATGAAAATGAAACAGTTCCGGCTTCATTATTAACAGAAGCCCCATTTATCCAATTTGCAGACGAGGGAACCTCTACACTAAAATCTACCCCTTTTATTATCTCTATCACATTCTCCCCACCGTATGCTCTTACTTTAATCTCTATCTGTTGCGGGTCAGATGGCAAAGTCTGGGATTTTTGGATGATTGCAATGGTAGCCGTTGCCGAACCTGCTACAAGGTTAAGCCGTGCACTCCTCTCAATATCTCCTCTGTTAGATTTTACTGTTACATTAACCTTTGCATTACCCTCTCCGCTTAATGCAGACAGTTCATACCAGTCCTGACCATCGGGAGTTATAGCCCATACCGTATTAGACTGAATATCAATTGCAGAGACACCTCCATTTGGAGTAAAATCTATCTCCGGAGTCTTCCCCGCCTCTGTAACACCGTTAATTATAAGCGAATCAGGCTCAGAGTCCTTTGAGCATCCTATTGCAAGCAGTGCAAAAGATGCCAATAACAAATAAAATAATCTTTTCATAAATATCTGAATATTAAAAATTTATCCATTAAAAACCGCTAACTGCAACATCTGTTGTCAAAAACAGACTCCAAACGATGCCGTTAGCATATTTGCCCACTCATTGCAGCCATATATGAATCTCCCATATCTGACCATAAGATAGAGAGCCCTGTTTGATGTAATCTCGCGTTGTATCTTTACCTTAGGTTCAATTGCAATACAGCTGTCCGTTAACCTGTCATACAACTCAATAAATGATGCACGTATTTTGGTATCTGTATGCTGCTCCGGTATATTAATCCTGCCCCCTACGTTTATACTGTATGCCACACGCATGGCAAATTCGCAGCTATAGAGATTAAAATATCTCATATAACCAGCCTCTGCATGCGGCACCACCGTTGCAAATCTTAGTTCCCTGCTTGGAAAAAGATATTCGGCCTTTAAATTGCGGTAACCGGCACCCATATTAAGCCAACTCCTGCCGTTTTTTCTGTTAAAAACGGCCTTCCCCCTAACTTTTGCCGTAATATTCTCATTCTTATACATTTTAAGAGAACCCAAAATCTCATGTACGTTGCCTGCTCCATTATCTATTATATTCTCTGTTCCGCTCCGTTTCTCATACACAGCCCCGGCCTCTACACCCCATTCAGCGGTACCATGCAGACGTTTGTACGCAACATTGCCAAACAACCTTTCTACCCTCAAATTGGTTAACTGAACCATATTCTGGTTTGGCAGATAGTAGTTTACCCCAAACGAGCTGTAACCGGCATTCGCATACCACCCCATATTGTTGCGTGGAGTAACCGAAACGGTTGCAGAATACTCTCCCCCTTTATATCTTGCACTTGCATACTCCCCCACACCCCCAAACCTCTCATAATGGCTTCCAAGCCCTGTAAAGTGAAATTCAGATGTATTTGCCCCGGCCTCATTATAAAAGACAACATTCAAAAACTGTTTATAGATTCTGCCTCCTATATTGACCCCCATAAGATAGTCACCCATGCAGATACCGCCGGAGACTGCTGCATTAAAATCAGACACTACAGCTCTTGGACGAGGGTCTGTTGTCCTGTATTCGTGCAAAGCCCTGTAACGCCCCATTATCCCAAATGTAAATCTTCCGCTCTCCCTTGCATATCCTCCGGAGAAAAGATATTGCTCCGTAGAGAGGTTCCCCCCTACCGAATCTGCAATAATATATGGATAGAGCTGTACATAATCTGAGGCAGAGTTCCAACATACACTTTTAACCTCCCCGTTAGAATACTCCACATTGCCCCATAATGCCGTTTTTTTGTTAAGCCTGATATAGGAATCTGCCGAGAATACCCCCTTTGTCTCGCCTCTCCCCAATTGAGGAATCAACGCCCGGCTCTCATCCCTGTATTTTGCCGTTAACGCTATCTGCGTAAAAGAACGGTTATACGCATACAACATTGCAGACTGCGTTCCTTTAACAACAGACTCCCCAACATTGTCTGTTGGGAGGTAAAATCTTGTTACCCCTATACTGTCTTTAACAACCGCCTGCGCAAGTGTTGCAAGAGCCATAAAAAACACTATTCCCAAAAAACGCCTCATACAGCTACAACTCTATAAGTTTTAATACAATAACCTCTTTGTCATTAAGCAGGTTAACCGCCTTCTCCGGAGAACTGTTTCCCGAATATCTTACACGCTTCCGCTTTCCGTTAGAGAAGGAGGCAGTTGCATCAAAAGAGATAAGATAGACCCCTTTCAGCAATTTTACCGTCCCCTCCCCATTAACAAAAAGGGGAAAATCAAAATCCATCTGTGTATTAAGATTCCTTATATAGGTACCGGCAAGGGTGTTGTCTACCTCCATCCTTACAATGTTACTCCCATCGGGCATCTGTACCTGCATTGAAACAGTTGTAAAGAGATTTTTTTCCGATAAATCTCTCTCGCATCCTCCCAATACCATGCAAACAGCTGTTGCACAAACCATTAATACTAAAAGCCTTCTCATTGCAACTACAATTTAAAATTTAACTCCATCCCAAAATAGGGGCTTACATCTCTTCTTACCGTAACCCCATTTGCCGTTTTGTAAGAGGGGGTATAATCTGCTATCTTATTTACAAACACAGCCAACGCCATCTTATCTTTATAGAGAGTTTTTGTTACCTTAAGATTTACATTCATGCTAAAAGGAATCCTCCCATATTTGAATATAGACTCATCCCTATTAGCCTTTATCAGCTCCGCCAACACTCCGTTCTTGGCAGATTCCTCCGTAAATTCGTGTTCTACAAGGTTTTTGTCTATATACAGTACAGGGTAAGGGTTGCAATACCCTGTCTGCTGCCCGGTAAACCACAAACATTGGAACGAGGCAGAGAAGATTAATCCAAAGCGCGGCACCTGGGTATCAAAGGTGAAGTTTGTATTGAACATCTCCCTAAGGTATTTGTCTGTATCTCTGTACAACCCCACGTATGGATAAACCTTGCCGCCAATCACAACAGAGGGTCTGTAATATTGCGGTTGGCTGTTAGAATATCTTGTCTTGAACCATGCCCCCGTTACAGTAAGTTTTGTCTTTATGGCCTCTATCCTTTTTGCAGATAATGTGAACTCTATCCCCTCTTTTTGTGTACGGCTCCCATTGGTAGCAAAACTGTGATAGAGCATTAAGGTATCCTTCACATACGGCAGGTTCTCCAAAGAGGGTGCCCCTGTAAGTGTCTTGTAATCAACCGCAGATTCATCATAATCCTTATAAATTATTCTGTCTACCTTAGAACCGCTCCTAAACCCAGACTGCATATCCTCTCTAAAATATGTAACAGAGAGCGTAAAACCGTTCCATTTGGCATCTCCCCTAACCTCCCATTTAAAATTCCTTGCAGCTTTAAGATTGTAGTTTGTGGGATCATACTTTACCACAAGCACATTTATCCTCCTCAGCTTCTCCTCCACAGGCCAATAATTAAACTGTGTAATATCATAATAGATAGGATCGGGGTAGAGCATATCCATGGTAGGCAGCTTTGTATGCCACCCCACACCCCCGCTTAAAGCCGTAGCCAACTTGCTGCCTCCAACATTAATTGCAGGGAACTCCCACCTTGCATTAAACCTTGGGTCTGCATACACTCTGCCCTGAATAGTATAATCCTTCCCGATATTCAACATAGAGGAAGCTCTTATACCGAGCATGGTTTCCAATTTCGACCTCCCTATATGAAAAGTGGAATTCGATTCTACAAAGGCAGACAGCTGATGATTGGCAGGAATCAAAGAAAACTTGCGAGGCCTGATATTCATATCGGGACTAAATGGATGGTATGGATCAAAAATCACCCCCTTGCCGTAATTCTTATCCATATTCCACTCTACGCCAATTTTAAAATCATGAGAAGCTGCACTGCCCCCTTTTACCCTAAACTTAGACAGTGCTTTAACGTATGCGTAAAATGGTTTACCATCCACTTTAAGAGTTGCTTCGTATCGGGAGGGGAGGGTAACAACATCATGCTCCCCCTCTGAAAGGGATGTTGAGAGGGGAACCGTTGAGCCTAAGACAACATACTTCCAGCGGTTTATCTCACTGAACTCGGTTGTAACAGAGGCTGTTAAGGTAAACTGCCTAAAGAGGCCGCTCTCTAACCTGTTCTTTATTCCCAACTCCCCTCCTGCCACAATCTTGTTGTATTCAGATTTATATGTCTCAATGGGACGGCTTCCGAGCCCGGTGTCTAAATCCTTGTCCGATTTACGATTGTCAAAAGAGCCGGTAAAATCTACATTCCCGTTGAGGTGAACAGCATAGTCCCCTTTAGAATCCCATCTCTTGCCAACCCTGTAACCCACAGTAAGCCGGCTGTAACTCTGCCTTATGTTTCTGGGATCATTTTTGGCATCTAAATAGCCGGCAGTCAGGTTCATTGTGAGCTTGTCCCTTTCTCCCCATTCAAACCCCTTACCTGCATAGAACAGCTTGCTCTGCATATCTGCCTTGAATCTGGCCTCTATATTCCTGCCACCCTGTCTCCTCTTTATATTTATAAGGCCGCTTGTAAGATCTCCATACTCAACAGAGGGGATACCTCTAACCACCTCTACAGACTCAATATCATCTGTAGAGATGCTCCTCATATCTACACCTGCATTTACAAATGAGGAGCCGTACGCACTGTATGCCGGAGCAGACTGTAGGTTTGCATCATTGTTTACAGGAACCCCGTCTATGACAAACTTAGTTCCCAAGGAGTGCGTATCATAATTCCCGCCGCTTATTGCAGCCGCACTCCTCATGGTTATTATCTGCGGAGATCCCAATACAGGATCCTTGGCTCTGCCACCCGGCAACAGCTCCATTATATCTGCAATACTCGACGGCTGTATATGTTTTATTGCGCTCTTCCCTATCCTCGACGAGTTTACAACCTCCTGAGATTCTGTTGCCGTAACAACAACCTCCTTTATTGAATATGTATCCTCATTTAGTGTATATACCCCATTCTGTACCAACGATGCCCGTTTGGCAACATACCCCATACAGGAGATCTCTATCTTTCTGTCTACAGCAGAGATACCCCTGAATCTAAGGATAAAATTGCCGTTCACATCTGTTATGTCATATACCGTTGGTACCCCCACAACAACCACAGTAGCAAAGGGGACAGGTTCTCCTCTTGCCACATCCAGGACTCTCCCCTTAACCACATTCTGCCCGTAAGCCAAACTGCAAACGGCAGAAAACAGAAATAATATTCCCAACAATCTCTTTATCATGCACAGTCTGCTATCTGTTAACCGGTGGCAAAGGTATAGAGTGGAACCAGCTGTGTCAATAACAAGAAATTGGTAAAATTATTATCCCGATAACCAATAATAATGAAAAAAGCCAACCGGAAACCGGTTGACTTTCTTGTGGGCCCAACTGGGCTTGAACCAGTGACCCCCTGATTATGAGTCAGGTGCTACTAACCAACTGAGCTATGGGCCCCTACTGTTACTTTAAATGTAAAGTAGTCTTATAACTTTCGTTACGCACCTCCAAGGAGGAATGCAAAGATAGTCATTTTTTTTATTTACAAAACATAAAGCCGGTAAAAATTACTCCCCACCGGCTCATGTATCGTTGTAGCCGATATTTATTGCAGCCTATGCTGCACTGTATCAGACTTTAATCTCAACCTCAACGCCGCTTGGCAATTCCAGCTTCATTAGAGCATCTACAGTCTTTGGTGTAGAACTGTAAATATCAAGAAGACGGCGGAATGAATTAAGCTCAAACTGCTCACGAGCCTTTTTGTTAACAAAGGTAGAGCGGTTTACAGTAAAAATCTTCTTGTCTGTAGGAAGTGGAATAGGTCCGCTAACAACAGCACCTGTTGCTTTTACTGTTTTTACGATCTTGTCTGCAGACTTGTCTACAAGAGCGTGATCGAAAGATTTTAATTTAATTCTTATTTTTTGGCTCATCTTTTTATTCTTTAACCAATTTGTAATTCAAATAAATTATTCTTCGTCATCTGCAAGCTTCTTGTTGCCGGACTTCTCAATAACATCCTTGGCAAGAGCTGCAGGCAATTCTGCATAATGATCGAAGGTCATTGTACTGGTAGCCCTACCTGAAGAGAGGGTTCTAAGCACAGTTACATAACCA
>CAVIKQ010000023.1:15413-16157 GCA_963643305.1 Eggerthellaceae bacterium | reverse complement strand
AGTCACGATATTATACTGCTCGTCACGTTGTTTTTGGTATGCCTCTTTTTGTTGGGTCAGACGATTTACTTCATCTAGGAATGGTTGAATGGAATTTTGACTATTATCAGACATAGCATTTTCATACTCCAGTTCCCTGATTTGTTGCTGAATCGTTCTTCTTTCTAATTCAATCTTAGTAAACTCTGTATCCGAGTTAATGATTTGTTGCTCTATATTTTGTATTGTCTGCTTCTTGGTATTAATAGACTGATATAATGTTTTTCTATGTGTGCTTATCTCATCAAAGCGTTTTCTTAATATTGTATCCGTTTCTGTGTTTTCATTAATTGAAGAACCACAAGCAAAACAACTATTTGAGTCATTTGCAACTTTTTCAACCAATTCATCATTTGGCTGATTGCACATCGGGCAGATGTGGTTCAGCTGAATGTTCTTTATGAAAACATGATATGAAGGATGTAGAGTCTCCCATATATGGTTATTTAGTTGCTCCTCTATTTGTTTTAACTGTTTATCCATATCATTTGCAGATAAACTTATTTTGTTGATTTCATTCTGCAATAGTGATATGTCTTGACTTTTAGAAGCACGTTCTTTTTGTATGGATGCCAGTTTGGCGTCCATTTCCGCAAGCTTTCCCTTTAAATCAATAAGAATAAGTGCGGTGTTCCCTTGATTAGCTGTTGAGTGGTCGGCTGACGGAGAAGTATCCTTCATTTTGCCAAGGACCTTATTAATAGC
>CAVIKQ010000023.1:12481-15403 GCA_963643305.1 Eggerthellaceae bacterium | reverse complement strand
ACCACCATCATTCCAAAGAATGGTCTTGTGGTCTTCTCCGAAAAAAAGTACCTCGTTTACGAAAAATATCAAATCATCAAATTCTAAATTTGTATTAGTCTTAATGATTTTCTCATATAGATAGGGCAACGTATTAACTTTTGCAGCATCAGATAATTTTTCGTAGCTAAACTGATTGATTAAGGTGCCAAATACTTCTGTTCCATCAACCTTAAGTTTGGTTAAGGTTATGGAGGATAAATCTCTTGTCAAATCAACTGTAACATTGTTTATCTTCATACTAATCGATACGATAGGAGAAGCATCCGTGTGAATGCTGTCATCCATGCGATTGCTGAAATACTTTTGCGGAAACAGTTGGCGTTTTTCTATAATATTTCCTTGGTATGTACGAGTATATCCGAAAGGCTTTTTGTATAACCCAAGAATTGCATATCGAATAATGTTGACAAAAGTAGTTTTCCCCATGCCATTACCACCTATCACAAGATTGACACCTTTAACAAAATCAAAGGTGTAATCCAGTCCGTTAGGATATAAAGTATAATTCTTGATGTTTATACTTAACAGCTCTGGTAAATATATTTGCCTACTCATAGTACTTTCTTTAAATATGTTCAAATTACATACAATTGCTATATCAATTATATATACAATACACCTAATTTATAGGCAAAGATACGAAGTTTTCTTCAAAAGAAAGAAGCATATCGAGTTATTATCAGTCGTTACTGTTTTGTGTATTTACAATCCTAAAAACACGAATGATTACAACCTCATTTCCTCGGGAGTTTGACAGTTAGTTAGGAGAATAAAAAATGTAAATAATTGAAAGAGTTTTAGATAAAACTCTTTTTTTTGTCAAATATTGTTTTTAACATTTGTAATGTTATATAATGCTATAGATATGATATTACGAACAGTTTCATCAAAGAACACCACCCTTTACTACGTTCAGAAGTCGTATAGACGGGATGACGGCACGAATGCGACGAAATATGTAGAGCGTTTGGGCAACCTCAAACAACTGGAAGCGAGATTCGGTGCAGAAGATCCTGTAGGCGAGGCGAAAAAATATGTAGCTGAACTGACGCGTGTGGAAAAAGAAAACAACAGATCCATCAATATAGCGTACAATCCAACAGTTCTGCTAAAGCACGGGGAGCGACGGAGCTATAACGGTGGTTATCTGTTTTTGCAGAAGGTATATTATGAGTTGGGGTTGGATTACATCTGCAAGAAGATATCCAAGAGACACCGTTTGGTTCGTTACGATCTCAACAGCATACTGTCCATGCTGGTCTATACTCGGATTCTTTATCCGGGCTCCAAGCGTTCTTCACTGGAAGACTCCCGGTGCTTTTTTGAGCAGCCGGAGTGTAGCATAGAACAGGTTTATCGGGCCTTGTCCCTTCTGTCTTCGGAGTTTGAGAGCATACAGGCTGAGGTTTACCGGCGGAGTTTGAAGCTGGGCAAGCGTAATACGGGCGTAGTCTATTATGACCTGACAAACTACTTTTTCGAGTGGGAGGAAGAGGGAGGTCTTGTACAGTACGGACACAGCAAGGAGGGACGCCCGTTGCCGATAGTTCAGATGGGACTGTTCATGGATCATGACGGCTTTCCGTTGGCCATGTGTATAGAGCCGGGGAACAAGGCAGAGACGAGTACTCTCAGGCCGATGGAGAGGATTCTGCACGAGCAATTCGGGCTGTCCAAGCTGGTCGTCTGTACAGACGGAGGGTTGTCGTCTTACGAGAACAGGAAGGGGGACAGTACGGGGGAGCGTTCGTTTGTCACGGTACAGTCCATAAAGAAACTGAAGGGTTATCTTCAGGACTGGGCGATGGATAGCAGAGGGTGGCGTATTGTAGGGAGCGATAGTGACATGGAGTATGACATCGGGAGATTGGATAGAGAGGCCTACTACGGGGAGCTGTTTTACAAGGAGCGCTGGGATCCCACACCCATGGCAGGAGGGGAAGTACTGGAGCAGCGGATTATCGTGACCTTCTCATTCAAGTACAGGGGGTATCTGTCGTATGTACGAGAGCGACAGGTGTCGAGGGCACAGACCCTGTTGGACAAGGGACGTGGCGCGACGGCCGGGCGCAAGAGTCCCAACGATGCCAAGCGCTATATCAAGGCCGAGCACTGCACGGCGGATGGGGAGTATGCAGAGATAGAGAGTTTCTCACTGAATCGGGAGATGATAGAACAGGAGTCGCGTTATGACGGGTTCTATGCACTGTGTACCAATCTGGAAGACCCTGCCGGGACAATCATCGGGCTGAACGGCAGACGGTGGATGATAGAGAACGGCTTCAGGATAATGAATACGGAGTTCGGGGCACGTCCTGTGTATGTACGCAGGGATGACCGTATCAGGGCACATTTTCTCACCTGTTTTCTGTCGCTGCTGCTTTACAAGTATATAGAGAAGAAGATAAACCGTGGAGGCAGACACTACAGCACTGGGGAGATAGTAGAGACACTCAGGGGGATGGACTTTCTGAGCGTCAGCGGTGAGGGGTATATCCCGACATATACGCGGACCACTCTGACCGACAGTCTGCACGGGAGCAGCGGCTTCAGTACAGACAGTCAGATAGTCACCAGGCAGAAGATGAGGAGCATCATCTCACAGACCAAGAGGAGAGAGAAGGAGAATGATGAATAGAGAGAAGTATGAAGAATAGAATAGTAAGGGGATCGTAGGCTAACGGAGAGGAACAACATCTCCGCGTGCGGAACGCCAGCCCTGCACAGCGTTGGTTAGGGGCCGACGGCCCCTGAGATGTAGTTCCTCTCCGTTAGCATTTCTTTTCCACCACTATTTATATACCACTATCCCCAAAAAAATCTTAAGGCCACAAATCGCCGTTGTAGCGGTATGTGGCCTCGTTTTTATACTCAAAATAC
>CAVIKQ010000023.1:0-12471 GCA_963643305.1 Eggerthellaceae bacterium | reverse complement strand
GAAGGTACTAATTGGTTATGGTTTTCACAAAATAAAATACCTTAAAATTGAATTTATGTCACAAAATAACGCAGATAAGTTCGGATTTATGGCTCGCGTCTGATATTGGCTACTTAAATTTTCCATAAATCTGAATTTATACCATTACGACACCTTGGTAAATTCAGGTTTATCGCAATACCCTTATTGCTTTTCCCTATGAAACATATAAATGTGACCACTCAGTAGACTTTATCTATGTTTTTATGATAGATAAAGTCAATCATCTAGAATCATTCTTGCTCGGATTCCCTCTGTTCGGCCGGCTTCTCCTACCTGTCCGAGGGCTATTTTTTGCTTTCACAAGGGCGGTGGCGGCATCAAGCCAAACCGAGGGCAATACTCTGTCATGTCATCCACTACGGATGCAAACGTCTGGGTATGCAGAGATCAGAGACAACCTGCGAGCGGCAAAGAACGCCAAGATGATGCCGGAAAAATATTGATTTTCTACTCAAATAGCTAACTTTGCCAATGCAATTGCAGATGGCAAACAATGCATCTTGGCAGATTGTATAAAAAATAGCATAATGAATAGTATTAAATCGCAAAGGTACGTTGCTCTTGATGTTCTGCGCGGAATGACCGTAGCCGGAATGATTTTAGTAAACAATCCCGGTTCGTGGAGTCATATTTTTGCACCGCTTGAGCATGCAAAGTGGGCCGGATGCACCCCCACAGACCTTGTTTTCCCATTCTTTCTGTTTGTTGTTGGTGCAGCAATGGCCTTTTCATTCTCAAAGTACAATGAATCCCTTACAGCAGTCAGTACAAAAAAACTTTTAAAAAGAGGTGTTCTGATATTCTTGGTAGGCTTGGGATTAAACGCTTTTCCATTCTTCCCGATGAGTACAGACCCCAACCTTACATTTGGGCAGAATTACACCGAATGGCTTAAGCATGTAAGAATCTTTGGAGTATTGCAAAGGATTGCAATGTGCTACATACTTGGCGGTTTGGTGGCTCTATGGCTGCAAAAGCCAAAGAAGATTATCCCCGCAATGGCATTCCTCATGATATTGCACTGGATAATACTACTCCTGATAGGAGACTCATCGGCAGAGCTGGTAAACGGAGCCAAAGGAGCACTCTCACTTGCCGGGCAGGGAGCCGGAGCAATAGACATTGCCCTTGTTGGAGAGAACCATATCTACCATGGCTTTGGAATAGCCTTTGACCCCGAAGGTCTGCTTGGCACATTAAGCGGAAGCTGTACCCTATTAATGGGATTCCTCCTGGGCAACCTTATAAGAACCCATGAGAATAAGATAGAAGTTGTTACCAAACTCTATACAATTGGCCTTATATCTGTTGCCGCAGGTTATGTATGGGGCAATTGGCTTCCCGTCATAAAAGCCTTGTGGACAGGTTCATACGTGCTATACGCAGGAGGATGGTCTACAATAATGTTGGCTTTCTTCATCTATTTTATAGATGTAAAGGGAAAGGAGAGGATTTTTACCCCCTTCAAGGCTATGGGTATGAATCCGCTGTTTGCCTTTGTAATGGCAGGACTGTTTGCCAAGATTCTTGGGAGGATAATAAAATGGACTGCGGCAGATGGTTCATCTTACAGCTGCCTTTCATGGTTTTACAAGAATGTTTGCATTGCCATTGTTGGGGAGAACAATGAGGTTTCCTCCCTTATGTTTGCGCTTTGCTATGTTGTGGTATTTACAGCCATGGCTATGGTATTATACCGCAAGCGCATCATAATAAAATTGTAATTAGCTCTGAAAACGGCGAGCAAACACAGTTGATTAACGCGGAGAGAGAAACTGCCTCTGAATATGCAACATAAAAAGTTATGTTAAATTAAAACGAAACAGTTATGAACGACTTGTTAATCAACGAAAAAGCGGTTGCCGAAAGCAGCTTGTAAGAAACGGCGTCTGTTGGAGGACCGTTAGGATGCAAAGCATACTAAAAGGGACAACTCAGCCGTTTCAAGCTGATTGAGAGCAAACGCAGTTGATTAACGCGGAGAGAGAAACTGTTTCGTATTAAAGACAATATAAAAATATATGGTATATATAGGATTGATTTCAGATACTCACGGCCTGTTCGACTCTCCGCTAAAAGAGTTCCTCAGCCCTGTAGATACTATATGGCATGCCGGCGACTTTGGCAACATAGAGACCGTTGATGCCGTGCGGAACTTTAAGCCGTTAACAGGCGTTTACGGCAACTGCGACGACGCGCAAGTAAGATTAGACCAGCCTTACACACAAGTCTTTACCATAGAAGGGATGAAAGTGCTTATGATGCACATAGGCGGTTATCCCGGCAGGTATGACTATAAAGCATCACTCCTGATTGAAGCCCACAGACCAAACATCTTTGTCTGCGGACACTCCCATATACTCAAAGTCATGAATGACAAAAAAAGAGATATGATGCTGCTTAATCCCGGTGCTGCCGGCACCTTTGGCTTCCATACCATACGCACAGCACTAAGGTTTAAGATAGATGCAGGCAAAATGTTAGATATGGAGGTATGGGAACTAAACAAAAAAAGCAGACCCTTTTCCGTAAGCCAGATGAGCAGAGACAAACTTGTTTGAGCTATGCCATGGCGAGGAAAAGCTGCACGAAAGTGAACAATTTAAAACATTAATACACATATTTATGAAGTTGAACACTAACAATTTGATTTTAGCTGCTCAGGTAATCATAATTGCCACCGCAATTGCAGCAAGCCATCAGAGAGCCAATGCACAGGAGACACCACAAAAGGCAAACTACGACCTTGCCGAGCGTTTCTCTCAGAAAAAGGTTTCCAAAATGGTCCCTACAACCAAAATCCGTCCCAACTTCTTTAAAAACTCAAACAAGTTCTGGTATCAGTATAAAGATTTAGACGGTACAAAATATTACATAGTAGACCCCGCATCGGGAAGCAAAAAGGAGATATGGAACATGGCAGACTTGGCCGCTCAGATTACCGAGATAACCAAAGAGCCGTACGATGCACAACATCTCCCCATACAAGACCTTAAACTAAAGGAGGACAGATATTTTGAATTTGAGCTCAGGACATCTGAGATGGTTCCAAAAAAGGATAAAAACAAAAAGTCAGAGACAGACAACAAGGATGCAAAAAAGGATGAAAAGAAGGATTCAAAACCTGCCGCCAAGGAGAAAAGGCTTTTCCGTTTCAGCTATGATATAACCAACGGCAAGCTCACAGATATATCAGACATTGAGAAAGAGAAAGATTACCCAAGATGGGCCAATATATCTCCCGATGGCAAATATGTCCTTTATTCAAAAGGCTTTAATCTCTGGTATATGGATATGGATAATCTAAAGAAAGTCATTGAGGATGAGAAAGATTCAACAATAGTAGAGCATCAGATTACCACAGACGGCACAAAAGATTTTCCATACGGAAGAGGCAATGAGGATCCGTACATTACCAAAGAGGACCTTAACAAAAGAGGAGGAGCTTTTGCAGCATGGAGTCCCGATTCAAGACATTTTGCAATAACCAGATATGATGCCTCCAATGTAAAGAGCCTCTGGGTTATAGATGTTTTGGCTAAACCAAGACCCAAATTAGAAGCATACAAATACCAGATGCCGGGCGAGCCAAGCCCCAAAGCATATCTGTATCTGTTTGAGAATGACGGCAACGGCAACTTTAAAGGGCGTACCATTAAGGTAGATGCCTTTAAAGACCAATCCATTGGCATTGAGTACAAGCCATTTACCAACAAGCAGAGATATGACAAATATACCCCTGTAGTTTGGGAGGGAGACAACAACAGTTTCCTTATGACCCGTACCAGCAGAGATATAAAGAGAGTTGACATCTGCCGTGTAGAGCTTGCGGCAGATTCTGCAAAAACACTTATAGAGGAGAGACTTAACACATACGTAGAAACACGCGACCTGCGTATTGTAAGAAACACAGGAGAGATGATTCACTGGTCAGAAAGGGACGGATGGGCACACCTTTATCTCTATGACAAGGATGGCAACCTAAAACACAGGCTCACAAAGGGGGAGATGCATGTTGAGCAGATTCTTGGCGTTGACGAAGCCCGCAGAGTTGTATTCTTTACCGCATGCGGAGTTAACAAAAAGGAGAATCCGTACTACAACCATATCTACTCCGCACCATTAGACGGCAGTTGCACACTAAAGAACCTCAACCCCGGCGATTATGACTGCGAAGTAGTAGCATCAGATGACGCAAAAGTCTTTGTAAGCAACTACTCCAGAGTAGACTGCGCCCCTGCAACAGCAATATACGACAACACAGGCAGAAAGATTGCAGACATTGAGAAAGCAGACCTTTCACTACTGTTGGCAGCAGGGTACAAGTTCCCCCAAATCTTTACAGTTAAGGCAGGAGACGGCATTACAGACCTTTACGGAGTAATGTACAAACCATACGACTTTGACTCAACCAAAACATACCCAATCATAGAGTATGTATATCCCGGCCCTCAGACAGAAGCCAACAACAGCCTCTGGAGTTACGGAATGGACAGGACAGACAGATTGGCCCAGGCAGGATTCATTGTAATAACCGTAGGAAACCGGGGAGGACACCCTAACCGTTCTAAATGGTATCACAACTTTGGTTACGGCAACCTGAGAGACTACGGGTTAGAAGACAAGAAAGTTACAGTACAACAATTAGCTTCCCGATACAGATTCATAGACGGTAATCGTGTTGGCATTCACGGTCATTCCGGCGGAGGATTCATGTCTACGGCAGCAATCCTAAAATACCCGCACTTCTTTAAGGCAGCCGTATCCTGTGCCGGCAACCACGACAACTCAATCTACAACAGATGGTGGAGCGAGCAGCATCACGGAATAGTGGAGGAGCTCTCTGCAAAAGGGGATACAACCTTCCGTTACAGCATAGCAACCAATCAGGAATTAGCCTCAAACCTTAGAGGCAACCTGCTTCTCATAACAGGAGACATAGACAACAACGTACATCCCGGCAATACACTAAGAGTAGTAGACGCCCTTATAAAAGCCAACAAAAGATTCGACATGTTGGTACTTCCAGGGCAGCGTCACGGATTTGGAGATATGCAGGAGTATTTCTTCTGGAGAATGGTAGACCACTTTAGCAGATACCTTATTGGAGACTACCAGAACAGCGTAGATATTCCACAGATGCACAACAATTAACAACCAACAGGTTAACAGATGAAAAAAAGTTTATTATTGGCAGCATTTGTTCTGGGCAGCATATTCTGTTCTGCCCGGAACAGTGCTACAAAAGAGTGCTGCACAGAGCAAGATAGTTGCTGCACAAAAGTAGAAAAAGGCTGTTGCCGCAAGATAGATTTAGATGTAAACAAACAGGGCAGTTTTGGAGCACCTGTCATAAACTCATCATCAACAATCTCACACACATTAGGCAGTTTCCCCGGAGAGGAGAATGTAAAATATGCCACAAACATACTCCCCGGAGCAACAGACATTAACAGTTACCTCCCACTTCTCAAAGGGAAGCGGGTCTGCATCCTCTCTAACCAGACAGGCATTGTAAAGCCCGGTGTGCATGTATTGGACACCCTCCTTACCCTTGGAGTTAATGTTACCTGTATAATGTCTCCCGAACACGGTTTCCGTGGAGATGCAGATGCAGGAGAGCATGTAAGCAGCTCCAAAGACCCCAAGACAGGGATTCCAATCAAATCCCTCTACGAAGGCAACAGCAAGAAGCCCTCTAAGGAGGTTATGGAGAGCTTTGATGTTTTAGTGTTTGACCTTCAGGATGTTGGAGTACGTTTCTACACCTACTACGTTACTATGGCAAACATGATGGCAGCCTGCGCAGAAGACAACAAAGAGTTCATAGTATTAGACCGCCCCAATCCGGTAGGATTCTACACAGACGGCCCCATCTTGGATATGAAATACAAATCGGGAGTTGGAGGCCTCCCCATACCTGTTGTATATGGAATGACCATAGGAGAGCTTGCACAGATGATAAACGGAGAAAACTGGCTCAAATACTCCTCTGCGGCAGCAGACGGCAAAAAGGTTAAGCTCACCGTAATAAAGAACAGGAACTACGAGCACTCCATGCTCTACCGTCTGCCGGTTAAGCCCTCTCCTAACCTTCCCGATATGCGGGCCATCTATCTCTATCCCTCTGTCTGCTACTTTGAGGCAACCCCTGTAAGTCTCGGACGCGGAACAGACAAGGCATTTGAGATGTACGGACATCCCAATATGTTAGGCTACAAATTCTCTTTTATACCAAGAAGCATCCCCGGAGCCAAGACACCGCCGCAGCTCAACAAAGTATGCCACGGAGTGGATCTGCGCACAACCCCCTCTGTAGATGAGATAAACGCCAAAGGGATAGATCTCTCATACATTATAGACGCATACAACAACCTCAATGTAGATGACCATTTCTTCCGCTCATTCTTTGAACTTGAGATTGGGCAGTCTTACGTAAGAAAGATGATAAAAGAGGGCAAATCAGCAGACGAGATAAAGGCAATGTGGAAAGAGGATGTAGAGAAATTCAAGAGACAACGCGCCCCTTATATGCTCTACAAATAGACAAACAGATTATGAAACAGATTCCAATAAAGGAGATAGGCAGCATTAATTTGGCAGCAAGAGAGTTTATAGACTACATAAGCAGCTCGGAGGAGATACAGAGCAACATTTTTGCATTCTACGGAAAGATGGGAGCCGGAAAAACAACATTCATAACCGCACTCTGCCGCGAGCTTGGTGTAGACGAGGATATAGTAAACAGCCCCACATTCACAATTGTAAACGAGTACAGGGCAGCAAAGGGCTTTCCCATATACCATTTTGATTTTTACCGCCTTAACAGCCCCAAAGAGGCATACGACATTGGAATAGAGGAGTATTTTGCATCAGACGGGCTATGCCTTATGGAATGGCCAGAAAAGATAGAGGAGATTCTGCCGGAAAGCTCCGTAAAAGTTTACATTGAGGAGCTTCCCAACAGATCCCGTATCTTAAAGATTACTACCTGACCCCTTTTTAAGGATATTAAAATCATTTACCCCAAACACCTCTGTTGAGAGTTCTCCAAGCCATCCCGATTTTGCATTCACGCCTGTAACCACCTTAACAAAATCTATATACTTAAGCTCTACAGGTTTACCCTCAAAATCTATGGCATTGGATATCTTAAAATGATTGCCGCTTGCAGCCGCACCGGCGTTATCGTCATCTGTAAGCCTGTCTACAGAGCTGTAGTTGTCTGCATATCCCCAGTCATACGGGCCGTTTATCCAATAATTTTCACTTATCATCCGGTTCTTTGGAGGCAGACAGGTTCCACGCAATAGATAGGAATCCTCCTTAACCCACAAAGGATAGTAGTACTCCTGCGTATGGAATGCAGAAAGATAATCTATTGTACCGCTGCCACCTTTGTTGTCGCTCCATACAACAGCCATAGAGGGTGCAGAAGGCCTGTAATAGGTAACGGCATAATCCTGTGTCTGTGTCCCCTTCTCTGTCTCAGACCCCTTGAGTTCATACCATGTATCATTAGGCAGCCCGTCTCCATTCTCATCCTGCATAACCCAAACAATACCCGGTTCCGAATTCCAGTCAAAGGCATTACCTACAACCTGAATATTATAGTCACCGTCATTCTCAACACTATGGTCAAAACCCACAATGATATACCCACCAAAACCGCCAAGACAAACATACGCCTCCTGTTTAAAACGGCTCTCGGCAAAAGCCACAGCCTCCTCCATGGTTGTACAGGTAAATCCCTCATTAATAAACTGTCCCGGAGCCGGCAGATACTCATACACCTTGTTGCAAGCCTCGCTGTTAGAGGAGCCCAAGCTGCGCCTGTATGTTCCCTCAGGAGGGCAGACATTAACAGTAAGCTCTTTATTCATCTGAATATCTGCACTTTTTAATGTAAGAACCACCTTGTACGCCCCCTGCTCCGTATAGCTGAACAGATATTCAGGCCTGTCTGTCTCTGTTACCTCTAACTCTTTGTTATCCTTTACAATACTCCATTCATATTTTGGAGATGCAACCCCCTCTACATCGTATGCCTTTAGCATAACCCTCCTCCCTGTGGAGAGATTAAAGAGGGTCTTGTCAAAATACCACTTAACAGAGACCTCATCGGGATTAAGAACAACAATATTAAAATCAAGCTCTGCAGGGCCATCCTCCCCCTTTGCAGTAAAACGTATGGCGTATGTACCCTTTTCATCCCCTACAAACTTAAACGACCTCTCTGTGCCCCTCTCCGTACCGTTCACGCTCCATGAATAGGTTGTTGCATCTGTGGCATTGGCAATATCAGGTTCAAGTCTGAGCTCATATCCCGTAACAATCTTGTAGCCCCCCTCCGGCACAGCAAGGCTGATAGTTGGAATATCCAACGGCAACACCTTGGCAACCATCTGTTTAAAAGCACTGCCCGCCTCATTGGTAACATCCAAATCTATATAATTGTCACCCACCGATGTAAAAGTAATATTAAGATTAGGCTCGTTCCCAACAACATTGCCGTTACACCTCCAAACATAAACGGCATTGGTACAATTCCGGTATGTTGGAGAGATTGTAAGAGCCTTGCCAACCTTAACAGAAAAAATATCCTGTCCGTTTTCTAATGTAATGACAGGTGGCAGTATGCTCTCTTTTGCATCTTTCTTGCAACCCGCAATGCAGAACAGCAATACCATTGCAATGAATAAGCCCCCTTTCATGCTGCAAGAGTTTCTGTTATTGCATGTTCTGCCGTTAGATTTTTCTATCTTCAGTTCCATAAGTGCCCCTATTTTTAAATTTACTACTGAGCCAATGGCTGTAATTTCTTATATGTAAAAACTATATGAGCCGGAATCTTGCCCGCCTCAACACTCCATTTCCTTTTGCCGCTGTTGTCATAACAGTGTACATATCCCGATGTTACATAATCTGCCGCATCTGTAACTATGATATCCCTGCTATCGGGATTTACAGCAATCCCGTAAGGCACCTTTATATCACGGTCTGTACCATCTGTTATAAAATTTCTCGATTCTATACGTCTGCTTTTTGTATTTACTATAGAATAGGAGACAGTATTTGAGCCGGTAAGATAGTTCCAGTCACAACTGTATATGTAAAGCGAATCTCCACAGACTGTCATATTACTGTTGGGCAGAGTGTTAAGGCTCTCAACCACCCTGTCTGTTTTTGGATCTATAACAAACGTCTTAGACGGTGTACCGTAATAATCCCCTCTCGATGACACCCATATATAGCCATCTGAATCTATCTCCATCCTGTGCAGATTAATGGCAACATCTATCTTCTTAATCTCCTTAAAGGTATTAAGGTCAATTACAGAGACTGTAGAATCATAATCGGGAACTTTATACCCACCTGAATTTGCAACATACAATCTGTCTTTATAGATGACCATCCCATCCGGCTGATAGCCAACCACACAGGTATCCACAACCTTTAGGGCGGCCGTATCTATCTTTGCAACATAGCCCAAACGGGCATTGGGGTCTATCTTTACGGGACCTGCATAGGAACTCACATAGGCATACCCCCCGTTAAAGACTATATAACGGCAATTGGGAATAGAAACAGCCCCTATATGCTTTGCCGTATTAACATCCATAACCTCAACAAGATTAGAGCAGTTGATTACAGCATACAACCTCTCTCCGTATATCTGAATATCATTCCCAACATCACCCAAGCTCTTTACCACCCCGGGGTTCCGCTCCTCAAAGATATTATGAGAGTACACCCCCGTTTCATAGTCGTAGTAATCTAACGAGCACTTGTTACTCCCCATATTTCCCTCGTTCAACAGGAAAAACCCCTTTACAGGCCCCTTGTTGGTATCATCCGTTTGAGTATCTTTAGATTGAGAAGCCCTCTCCTCCTTTCTGCACCCCGTCATCTCTGCCAAGGCCAACAACCCTACCAAAACGGCCAATACAGACCATACATTTAATTTTCTATACATAGTCCCCTCCCTTTTAAACAACTTCCTATAGTTTGAATTTAAGTTTAATCTTAAAGTTAGTCCCCGGCATAGGATAGCACTTTACCACCTCATACTGTTGGTTTCCAATATTGTTCACCTCTAAGGTAGCCATCATTCTAACCCCTCTCCTCCCCTTTGCCATATCTGTCTGTTTAAGTACAAATTCCTTTGAAAAAGAGAGGTCATGAGTGTACCATGGCTGCGCATAATCCTCCTCTATGTTAGAAACAGCCTCATAACGCTCCCCGGTATAGATAAAACTATAGTTCACGCTCCATCCCCTCAGGCTTGCCCCAACAATTGCAGAACCGCTATGCCATGGCACGTATGGAATCTGCCCCCCATACCATGCACTTGTCTTATCTGTCTTGTCTTGAGCCTTCTGATAAGTATAGGTCAGTTTAGAGTCTATCCCAAGCTCCCCAAACTGCCATAAAACCCCCACAGAAGCATCTATCCCCCTTATCTCCACATAACCCAGATTAATCATTGTCCATCTGAACTGATTTGAGGTTGGCATTGCTATAATCTTGTCTGTTACCTCATTATAATACCCGTCTGCCTTTATCTCAAAGCTCTTTACAACCCCTCTGCCCGTTGTTCTCCCGTATGTAACACCAACATCATATTGAGTTGTATATTCCGGATTAAGATTCTTATTCCCTATGAATGTATAATACAGATCATTTAAGGTCGGCATTCTAAACACCTTCTTATAGAAGGCCCTTACCACCAAATCATCCCCCGGTTCCCCCGGTGCTCCCTTAAAAGGAGACCACGAAGCCGTTACAGATGGAGACCATTTGCTTTTATCTGCCATATTCCTGCCTGACCACGCATCGGCAGACTCATCTATATCAGTTCTTGCCGGAGTTGTCTTGTCATGTACGTATGTGTACAACAGGCTCCCCTGAACAGCAATCTGCCTCCCAATCTGCAAAGAGGTAGATGCCGCGCCAAAAAGCTGCAACCTCTTGGGGTAGACAAAATCTACCAAATCTGCATCTAAGGTGTTGTACTGCAGATCTGCAGAGAGAGAAAGGTTCCACCATCTGTACAGGTTAAACAGATTGGACAAAGAACCGTAATACTCATGCTGCTTATAACGGTTGTTGATATACATGGTAGTAACATCCAGTCGCGGGTCGGAGATATAGTGCAGATAATCGTAAGAATATTTTGCATTTGCCAGCAGTGAGTAGAACCTGCCTATATCCTTTCTGAAAGAGCCTTGGACAAAGAGGTTATGGTCCCATTGCCTGTCCTGATGCTTGAACTTCCCCGGCTCCTCCCTTACAGAAGCCCCCGGATAACCCCTCTCTGAATTATAATAATAGACTTTGGCTTTCCACT
This sequence comes from Eggerthellaceae bacterium, assembly GCA_963643305.1. Taxonomy (GTDB): domain Bacteria; phylum Bacteroidota; class Bacteroidia; order Bacteroidales; family UBA932; genus Egerieousia. The sequence goes on along the minus strand of CAVIKQ010000023.1, from coordinate 1,079 downwards.
CCCCGTTCACTATATTACCATACAGTCCGCTCTCCATTCTGAATGCGCTTACATCTCCGTTCCTCCTTGTCTCTGTAGTATCGTATCCCCCCTTGGTAGCATAAGAAAATCTGTATTTGCCTGTAGTGTACATATATTCTGCACTCACAGAGCCTGTTAGCTTTGGAGAGATCTGCTGTTCATACAAAACGGATGGATTTACAGTTCCAAAAGAGCCCCCGTTTAAACCAAGTTCAAGATTATACCTCTTCTCCTTTGCAAAAGAGGGCTTCCTTGTTACAAGATAAAGGGAGCTGGCAGATGCGTAATCCTTTGCCGGTTGAAACAGAGCGCTCTTCTGTCCGTTGTAAAGAGATATTGCCTCCATATTATCCAAAGAGAAACGTCCAAGATCTATAACCCCATTCTGTGCATTCCCAAGCTCCACCCCATCATAGAACACCCCAACATGGTGGCTTCCCATACTCCTTACATTAACAGTTTTAAGACCTCCTATACCCCCGTAATCCTTTATCTGCACCCCTGAGAAATATCTTATTGCATCTGCCACGGAATGTACATTAAGTCTTCTTAATGCGTTGCCTTTAAGGGTTTGTACAGGAATAATCTCCTTTGGCAGACGATAGTCTGTAACAACAATCTCATTAAGATTCTCAACCCTGTTGGTATCCTGTTGCAGTCCATAACCAAAAGCATTGCAACGCTCCCGCTTGGCAACAAGCAGAACGCTACAGCACAAATAGAATAAAAAAAACAGAAAAAATTTTTTCATCTTAATGTACCCCATTCAGACGTATGGACTACGCTACATAACCATTGCGGCGCAAAGATATACAATATTTGCCTGTAAAAATCCAATTAATTCACAAAAAACTTTTGGATGTGAGCATTTTGTATTTATCTTTGCAGTCCCAATTTTGGGACATGACAATTAAACAATCTTAGCACTATGGCAGAGTACTTATCATCTGACAAAAAGCAAGAGATTTTCGGTAAATACGGAAAGTCTAATACAGACACCGGCTCTCCTGAGAGTCAAGTTGCTTTATTTTCCTACCGTATCGCTCACCTTACAGAAC
>CAVIKQ010000022.1:678-16224 GCA_963643305.1 Eggerthellaceae bacterium | reverse complement strand
AGGTACAGTTGTATAGTTCTCAAGAACTTTTTCTCCCTGTAGAACAAAAGGCTCGCCTGCAACCTCGCCACCTTGGTAAACCATTACAGGAGTAACCTCTAAAATAGCTTTCTTGACAAAGTATTTAGCAGGGAAAGAGATAGAGTATGTTGCATCAATCTTACCGGCAACAGCCTCAAGAACTTCTGGGTCACAGTCAGTTGTAACCAAGCTTGCATGTTTAGCCATCTTTGATGGATTGCTACAAGCAACAAGCGCTAAGCTCAAAACCATGAGACTTAGAAATCTGAAAGATAATTTTTTCATTGTTTATATAATTGAAATGTGTTTTACAAATTTGCGCAAATATAGTCAATATTTTCTACAATTAGAAGCTATAAAATTAGAGGTAACAAAAAAGAAACAACTTTTTACAGATATAAATCGGTTTCGTTAAGGAATTTTAAATCTTCAGGGGTGTCTACAGCATGAGTTTGGCTGTCTGTTACAGCTGTCTTGATTCTGTAACCGTTCTCTATCCATCTCAGCTGCTCCAATTTCTCGCTTTTTTCGAGAAAACTTTGAGGCAGGGCGCAGATTTTTTGCAGTACAGTAGACTTATATCCGTACATGCCAACATGTCTGAAAAATGTACCGTTCCTCAGTATCTCGTCTGTTGCCTCAACACCCCTTAAAAACGGAATAGACGCCCTGCTGAAATAGAGTGCGTAACCGTTTTTGTCTATTACAACCTTTGGAGAATTGCTGTTATGGTACTCCTCTACGCTGTTTATGCGCATTACAAGGGTTGCTATATCTGCATTATTCCCGGAAAGCAGCTCCCCTACAAGCCTAATCTGTTCCGGTTTGATAAACGGTTCATCCCCCTGTACATTTATTACAGCATCATAATGCAGCCCGGTCTCGGCAGAGAATCTTTCCAAAGCCTCCAGGCATCTGTCCGTTCCGCTTTGATGCTCTGTAGAGGTCATTACAGCCCTGCCGCCAAACTCCTTTACCTTGTCATAGATTCTTTGGTCGTCTGTTGCCACACATACATCATTATACGCCTTTACAGATTGTTCGTACACCCTCTGTATCATGGCTTTGCCCTTTATTACGGCAAGAGGTTTGCCGGGGAATCTCGACGAAGCATATCTGGCCGGTATTAAAACTAATATTTTCATCTCTGCAACATAAATTAGATAGCATTGTTATAATCAGACACAAATATAGCAAGAAGCTCGCAGAAAAGGTAATTGTAACGACTACTCAATTGCATATATATAATGGGAACAAGTAAAAAAAATGTAACTTTGCAGATATGGATTTACAGTATATAAAACAACGATACGAAATAGTTGGAGATGACCCTGCCCTTAACAGAGCCGTTGAGATTGCCGTTCAGGTTGCACCAACGGATCTCTCTGTATTGGTTACGGGAGAAAGCGGGGTGGGTAAGGAGGTGATCCCGCAGATTATACACCAGAACAGTTCCAGAAAGCACAACGCCTACATAGCCGTAAACTGCGGAGCAATACCGGAGGGGACCATAGACTCCGAGCTTTTTGGGCATGAGAAAGGTTCGTTTACCGGAGCGCAGGAGACCAGAAAGGGATATTTTGAGGTGGCCGATGGTGGAACCATCTTCTTGGATGAGGTTGCCGAGTTGCCGTTGTCAACACAGGTGAGACTGTTAAGAGTACTGCAAAGCGGTGAGTTCTACAAAGTTGGTTCATCAAAAGTGCAAAAGACCAACGTTAGGGTGGTGGGCGCTACAAATGTCAATGTGCCGCATGCCATAAGACAGGGTAAATTCAGGGAAGACCTCTATTACAGGCTCAATACTGTTCCAATTACACTGCCGGCTTTAAGAGAGAGAAGAGAGGATATACACAATCTGTTCAGAAAGTTTGCTCTCGATTTTGCAGACAAATACAAGATGCCCTCTGTAAGACTTACCGCAGATGCCGTGCATCTGCTTGAGAACTACCGCTGGCCGGGGAACATACGGCAGCTAAAGAATGTGGCAGAGCAGATGTCGGTATTAGAAAAGGAGAGAACCATAACTCCGGAGATACTCATGAAGTACCTTCCGCAAGATACACCCCAGCAATTGCCCGTTGTTGGAGGAGGCAGAGAGGATGTTCTTCCCGACAGGGAGATTATCTACAAGATTCTCTCCCAATTGAGGAACGAGATAGATGACCTTAAAATAGAGCTGAATGCCCTTAAAACAGGTTCCCAACAGAATCCAAGAGGGCTGCTTAGAAGCACAGCACCGGTTTGCAGACAGCAGGGTTCGGATATTATATCCACACATCCGGCTCTCCCACACGATGTTGTGCTTATTAACCCCACTACAGGAGAGGAGGAAGAACCAAAATATGAGCAATTTACAGAGGAACATGGAGATGAACAGGAGAAAGATCTCTTTATACCGGCTGTAAATGCAGACCTCATAAAAAAGTGTCTCGAAAAGCACAATGGCAAACGTAAGGCTGCCGCCAGGGAGTTGGGCATATCGGAAAGAACCCTTTACAGAAAGATAAAAGAACTTAATTTGGCATGAGAAAATCACTTGTAATGCTCCTGCTTATAACCCTTCTAACAGGGTGCGGCATATATAAATTTAATGCAACATCTATATCTCCCGATGTTAAGACCATCTCTATATATACAATAGAGAACAGGGCAATGAAGGTAAACCCCTCTTTAAGCAACCTGATAACAGAGGCCCTGCAAGACAAATTCAGAAAACTTACAAAATTAGATGCCGTAACAGAGGGAGGCGATTTGGAGATATCGGGATTCATTATGAGTTACGATATTACCCCTACCGCAGTTACATCCGATGAGGTGGCCTCCAAGAACAGGCTTACAGTAACGGTAAACATTTCGTTTTCCAATAATAAAGATGAAAGCCAGAGCTTTGAGTCAAAGTCATTTGCGGCTTTCCAAGACTATGATTCCAACATAACGTTTGAAACTGCCGAGGCTCAATTGGTAGATCAGATTGTAGAGACGTTGGTAGAGGATATTTTTAACGCTACAGTTGCTAACTGGTAATTCTAAGAATATGGCAGAAGATTTAAGTTCTATAGAGCAGCTAATCTCTATCTACCCATGGTATCAGGGGGCAAGAGTCAACCTGATTCTTAAATTGGCAGAGATAAGCAAGGAGACGGCAAGGGAGAAGCTAAGAGAGTCATTTTCGTTTATCCCTTTTCCAGACCGGATAGCTACAAAAATAGAGAGTGCGGAGGTTGTAAAAAAGCGTTCCGAAACAGACAAGGTTATTCAGTCGCAGATTCATCAGGCCAAAAAGATTTTTGTAGTGGGAGGGGATTATTTTAGCAGAGAGGAGTTAGAGAGTGTGCATGACAAAGGGGATGAAAACTCCCCTGTTATCCCTGTAGAGGCGGCAAAAACATTGGAGAGGGAGAGAGTTGTAAAGCGAGAGACCCCTAACAAAGAGATGGATTCGTTGATTTTCTACACAGAGACATTGGCACAGATTTATACCCAACAGGAGTGTTGGAAAGAGGCGTTAGATGTATATTCAAAACTAATTTTGCTTTATCCGGAAAAAAGTGTTTACTTTGCAACCCTTGTGAACGACATAAAGTTAAAGATGTCGATAGAGAGAAAATAATAAAAAACTTTAAATATGTATACCGCAATTTCTATCCTTATTGTTATTGCAAGTGTCCTGCTTACTATAATAGTGTTGCTTCAAAACTCAAAAGGTGGTGGACTTGCAGCCAATTTTGCAGCAGGAAACCAGACTTTTGGTGTAAGGCAGACTGCAGATTTCCTTGAGAGATCAACATGGACTTTGGCTGTTACAATTATTGTTTTGTGTGTGTTGGCTACCGCTTTTATTGCCAACAGAGCTGTAGAGAACAGAACAGACATTACAGAAAAGGTGCTTAATACTGCAGTGCAGGGTCAGCCACAGTTTAATCAGGAGGCGGCAATGCAGCAGGAGCAGGGTGCAACTCAAGAATAGTACGCTTAACAAATTCTTAACAGGAGTTACAGATTAAGTTAGTACATTGAAAAATAGATGATTACAGGCGCAGCGAGATTACGCCTGTAATTTTTTGTTATTTTTACAGTACTATGTTTTGCATAGTAATATAATAATACAATATATTTGCATTACCAATAACAAGGTAATCAAAAGTACCTTGCGTATATGAAATTATAAAATTAAATACTTATAGTATGAAGAAGATAGTGAACATAAGTTTATCGGGAAGAGGATTCAGTATGGATGAGGATGCCTATAAGACTTTAAAGGGCTATTTGGATACATTTAGAGGGAAGGTTGCAAAAGAGGCTCATTGGAAAGAGGTGATGGATGATATAGAGAGGAGAATATCCGAGCTGTTTACAGAGAAACTCAGCTGTACTTACAAGGATGTTGTGAATATCTCCATGGTAAATGAGGTTATCATGCAACTTGGGCTTCCCGATGGTTCCGAATACAAATTCAGTGAAACAGAGGAGAGCAAAAAAGAGGGCTTTACAGAGACGCAGCAGTGGATCAGCCCCCAAAGGTCTCTGTACCGAAATGCAGAGGAGGGTAAGATTGGGGGTGTTTGCAGCGGACTTGCTCTCTATTTAAATGTAGATGTCACAGTGTTGCGTGTAGTATTCCTGCTGCTGTTAATCTTTGGGACATCGGGATTTTGGATCTATGTTATCTTTTGGATTGTAGTGCCAAAGGCTGTTACACCGCTCGAAATGTGCAGAATGTACGGTCTGCCGGTAACAGCTGAGAATCTGAGCAAGTTTGCCGGTAAAAAACAATAAAGAATAGGGAGAGATTGGTATGGATATTAATTTAGAAAACATAAAGTCTCAGATGCGGAAAGGGATGCTTGAATATTGCATTCTTTCTATACTGAAAAACGGGGAGACATACGCCTCTTCTCTTATAGCTGAGCTCAAAGGGGCAAGGATGATAGTTGTGGAGGGAACGCTATACCCTCTGCTCACCAGACTAAAGAATCAGGGCTATCTGACCTACAGATGGGAGGAGAGCAAGCAGGGTCCGCCAAGAAAATATTACAGCCTTACAGAGCAGGGGGAGCTTGCTTTAGATGCTATGGATAGTGCGTGGAGAGATGTAGAAGATTCTATAAACCTTATTAAGACAAAGAAAATCCAATAGTTATGAAAGAGATAGAAAAAATTAGCGTTTCGGGAATTGCATTTACACTTGAGACAGATGCATTGGAGCTGTTGAACAATTATTTGGGGTCTTTAAAAAACTATTACAAAGATGTGTTGGGTAATGAGGAGATTGTTGCAGATGTAGAGGAGCGCGTGGCAGAACTGCTTATAGAGAGGGGTGGAAAAGAGAGGGTTGTAAATAATGCAGATATACAGTATATCATTGCCACTCTTGGAACACCGGAGGAGCTGGCAGATGCCGATTCTCAAAAGATACCGCAGCACGATAGTGCCACAGAGGGGAATGGGGGTTGTATTAAAAAGAGACTTTTCAGAGACCCTAAGAACGGAGTGCTTGGAGGGGTATGCGCCGGATTAGCCAGATATTTAGATATATCCCCAATATGGATAAGGGTAATATTGGTTTTGGTGGTGCTGTTTGGGAGCAGGGTGTTTTTTGGGCAGACATTAGCCTCTATACTTATAGTTGGATATATTATTTTATGGATAGCAATGCCGCCTGCAAGAACGGTAGCGCAGAGATGTTCCATGGATGGCATAGATCCGGGATTGGACGGCATAAAAAATTACAAAGAGAGAAAAAGTAACAATATGGGAGATTCAGACAACAGATTTTTAGATGCCTTATGTAGGTCATTCCGCTTCATATTGGGGATAGTAATGCTGTTTGCCGGCATAATGGGGCTTGTGGGGGGAATGTTCCTGTTATTTGGCTTTGATATTTTTACGGGTATATCTGTCTATGCATTAGCTGATTATATTATTCCCGGAGCAAACCTCATGCTCTTTAAGATAGCTTCAATGGGAATTTGGTTCATACCATGTATAGCATTTCTTTACGCGGGGAGCAAGCTCTGTTTCAAATTCAAATCCCCTAAGTGGCGCCCTGGGCTTATTTTGTTCATTTTATGGGTTTTGAGCATTGTTGTATCTGCCTTTTTGGGAATCTCCAAGGTGAGACCTTTTATTAATCATTATGAGCAGGAGAGCCGTACAGAACTAAACAGACAATACGACACTATTTATGTAAAATTTGCGCAACCTCAGTTATCGGGAAGAGCTAAAATGCACATAAAGACATGCAGGTACGGAGAGGTGTATCTGTACTATGTAGATAAAAGCGCAGATGGCAGCAGGATAGCATATTATCCGTCGTTTGAGATTAACAGAAAAAGGGTTCGCAGAGATAATGTTATTGATCGCAGCGGAAGTTGCAAACCTTATGTTGGGCTTGAAACGGAGCATTTTTACGGCGCTTCTTTGGCAGATATAGCATTTCCGCAAGACAACGATGCAACATTTGTCATACAGGATTCGCTTATAACGGTCTACCCTAAAATCTTGTCTAAAGAGACTCCGTTTGATGGGAAACTGTCAAAGATAAATTTAAAAGTACCGTATAATACGGTGGTTATAATGCAAGAACCAAAAGAGTTTGAGTTCTTTAAAAGATGGGATGATTAAAAATGAATTGAGGCCGGCCAAGGAGGTATTGGAAGGCCTCAATTCATTTTAATGGTTATTTAGCTATTGTAACAGACCAAGCTCCTTGCCAACTTTGGTAAATGCGGCAATTGCTTTATCTAAATGAGCTCTTTCATGTCCTGCAGAGATCTGAACACGTATGCGTGCAAGATCTTTAGGCACAACAGGGTAGTAGAACCCAACAACATAGATTCCCTCCTCCAAAAGCCTGTCGGCCATTTTCTGTGAAAGTTTGGCATCGTAAAGCATAACGGCACAGATTGCAGACTGGGTAGGTTTAATATCAAAACCGGCCTCTTTCATCCTGTTTACAAAGTACTCGGTGTTAGCATGAAGTTTGTCTTGCAACTCATTTGTGCGAGACATCATGTTAAACATCTCTATACCGGCAGCTGCAACCATTGGAGGAATGGAGTTAGAGAAGAGATAAGGGCGTGAACGCTGCCTTAACATATCTATAATCTCCTTTCTACCTGTGGTAAAACCACCTATTGCACCACCGAACGCCTTGCCAAGAGTGCCGGTAAGAATCTCAATCTTGCCTCTGAGGTTAAACTGTTCTGTAGTTCCTCTTCCTGTTTTTCCAACAACTCCGGCAGAGTGCGATTCATCTACCATTACTAATGCGTTGTACTTTTGAGCCAACTCATAAATCTTGTCTAACGGAGCAACATTGCCGTCCATAGAGAAAACACCGTCTGTTACAATTATCCTGTGCCTTTGAGCCTGTGCCTTTTTAAGGCACTCCTCCAACTCCTCCATATTTGCGTTTGCATAACGGTAACGTTGAGCCTTGCAAAGCCTTACACCGTCAATGATTGAGGCGTGGTTTAGGGCATCTGAGATAATGGCATCCTCCTCATTGAACAACGGCTCAAATACACCACCGTTGGCATCAAAGCAGGCTGCATAAAGGATAGTATCTTCCGTGCCAAAAAATTCGGCTATCTTTCTCTCCAACTCTTTGTGGAGATCTTGGGTTCCGCAGATAAATCTTACGCTCGACATTCCAAATCCCCTCTCATCCAACGCTTTCTTTGCAGCATTGATAAGCTCTTTATTATCAGAAAGGCCAAGGTAGTTGTTGGCGCAGAAGTTAAGAACCTCTTTGCCACCGGTTACCTTTATCTCTGCCTTTTGAGGGGTGACAATTACCCTCTCCTCTTTATACAGACCCGCATCTTTAATGGATTGCAGTTCGTTTGCCAAATATGCCTGAAAATTCTTGTACATAATATTGATTTTTAGTTATCACAACACGCAAATTTACATTAATATCCTTAAAAAGATTACAAATTTCAACACTAATTGAAATATTTGTAAAAAAGGTATATTCTGCACTCGATTGCCTATTTTAAAATTTTATGTTAATTTAGCACCGTTGATTTTGAACCGGAGAACCAATAGGGCCTTGATTTGTTTAATGTTAGGAATTTTGTCTGTAGAGTTGTAATACAGTATGCAGACAGAGGTTGCAGCGGTGCCGGTTTAGATTGATTTTATTAATTACAAAAAACATAGATTTATGGCTATTGAACTGAATGATGCTAATTTTAAGGAGGTTGTCCTTTCGTCAGACAAACCTGTCCTTGTTGATTTTTGGGCTACATGGTGCGGACCATGCAAGATGATAGCTCCAATAATAGATGAGATTGCCAATGAGTATGAGGGAAAAGTTGTTGTTGGCAAATGCAATGTAGATGATTCAACAGATACCCCTGTTGAATATAGGATAAGGAATATCCCTACTCTTCTTTTCTTTAAAGGGGGAGAACTTAAAGACAAAATGGTTGGCGCAACAACCAAGGCTGCCATTGTAGAGAAGATTAACAGCCTGCTGTAGGCGGTTTGTTGTTTGCAGATAATAGTTAACGTTAAAAATTTATTGCTATGAAAAGATTGTTGGCACTGATTGCAGCTCTTTTTATATTTATCCCAGTGGTGAGCGCCCAGTCGGGCTTTGGTATTAAAGGGGGACTGAACTTTAATACAATGTCAGACATAAAACCAACAGATGGCGGCGTGATTAATGTAAAAGCACGTACAGGGTACCATTTTGGAGTGATGTATAAATTGCAAGTGCCTCTTGTTGGTCTTGCAATCCAGCCTGAACTGCTTTATATTAACAAGAGCAGCAAGATAGAAGCCGATGTAGATGGAATACCTCGTCCTTTTTACTATGGGCAAGAGACCAACCTTCATTATTTCCAGCTTCCTGTGGGATTTCAGTGGGGATTGGATTTGGTTATGTTAAGGCCATATTTCCAGGTTACTCCATTTGTAGGATATGCCATAGCTAAAGGTGGGTTTTATGATAATGTGGCTTGGGACAATATCAACAGATTTGAATATGGCATAGGTCTTGGCGCCGGATTGGAGGTTTGGAAGATTCAGATTTCGGGGAGGTACAGCTGGGATCTTGGAAAAGTCAGTGATTTCAAATGGTCTGACCTTGCCAAAGATATAAAAGGGGGAAAGAACAAGGGATTTGAACTCTCTGTAGGTTTTCTCTTCTAAAACGTTAATTTAACAGGCATTGCGGTGAACTTACAGAATATCATTGAGATTTTAGGAGATAACTGGAAAAACTACAAAAACAACTTTGTTAAAGGTTTAGAAAGTGATAATCCTCTGTTGCAGAAGATAAACAGATATCTCTATGATAATGGGGGAAAGCAGTTAAGGCCTGTACTTAGTCTTTTGGCGGCACAGTCTTGCGGAATCCCAAATAAGGATTCGTGGGATTGTGCCGCTGTTTCTGAGATGGTGCATACAGCAACATTGTTGCATGACGATGTTGTAGACAACTCAGATACGCGCAGGGGAGCACTTACCGTAAAGGCATTCTTTAGTCCGGCCGCATCTGTGCTTACCGGCGATTTCTGGCTTTCGAGAGCACTATACATGCTTACCCTTGCAGGGAGCAATATTTTAAACTGTTTTACTTTTGCTTTAGAAGAGTTGGCAGACGGTGAGCTGTTTCAGATGCAGAAAGCAGATACCTTAGATATTTCAGAAAAGGATTATTACAAGATTATCTATAAAAAAACAGCATCGCTCTTCATAGCAGCACTAAAGAGTGCTGTTTTCTCTGTAAACGGAACCGATAAGGAGCTGCAGCTTATAACAGACTACGGTTATGAACTTGGCGTGGCTTTTCAGATAAGGGATGATATTTTTGATTATTCTCCGGCTTTTAATACAGGTAAACCGTATGGAGAGGATATAAGGGAGCGTAAGATAACTCTGCCTCTCATAGCGGCATTTGATGTAGCCGGGGCAGAGGAGCGTACAAAGGTTATAAAGATGTTGCTTTCTACATCCCAATCTGATAAAACAGAGGAGGAGCAGCTGGTGAACAGCGTATTTTCATTTGTAAAGGAGTATAACGGTATTGCATTGGCCGAGAAGCGATTGGCAGAACATTCGTTTAAGGCGGTCTCTATAGTAGGTTCCTTACAGGAGGAGCTTGAGAGCAGGTTTGTAAATCTCTCCCCTTTGCAGCTGCACTCTCTAAATGCGCTCAGAGATTTGGCTGTGTTTGTAGGGGAGCGTAAATCTTAATAACAAGGCTCTCTTAAAGAACACCCTTATTGGTAGAGATATTTTCTCTCCCTTTAGACTCCTCCCTCTCCCAAAACTCCTCATCCCATTCAGGCTCAATGGCCGTCTTACCCATAGGAGTAAATCTTATAAATGTTATTGCAAGGCCGTTTCTCAGATAATGAGCCTCGTAGAAGGTCTTTATGGCAAGTATGCTGTTTGGGTTGTTGGGAATTATGTTTCTGTAAATGTCGTTGTCGCATATTTCAACCCTGTAGCCCCCTGCACCGCATACAGCTTTGGTATATTCATAAAGGAAACGGCTGTCTGTCTTTAGGTTAATAGCCCCATTACTGCTTAGAATGTTGTTGTAATGGTTTATGAACATACTCCCCGTGAGCCTTTTACGGGCTTTCTTTATCTGCGGATCGGGGAATGTTATCCAGATTTCATCTATCTCTCCGGGAGCAAACAGACTCTCTATAAAATCTATCCTTGTCCTTATAAAAGCAACATTAGGCATACTGTTCTCGGTAGCATATTTAGCCCCTTTCCAAAGCCTTGCCCCCTTTATATCTATCCCGATAAAATTCTTTTCCGGATATCGTTTGGCCAATTCTATAGTATATTCCCCTTTCCCACAGCCAAGCTCCAGGACAATAGGATGGCTGTTGTTAAAAAAACTGCCGCTCCACCTGCCTTTGAGGGTAAAATCCTTAAACAAGACATCATCTGTAGATGGCTGTATCAGACATTTGAACCCCTCATTCTCCCTAAACTTCCTTAATTTATCTTTACTGCTCATTATTCACCTTTCCGTCTCTGCGAAATTTGCCGCGATTGCCGTTCTGCCTGTTTCCGTTGCGAGGCTGCTGCTTGTTGCCGCTCTCCTCCTTTGCCTCAATATTCTTGGCACTCTCCTTTTGCGGTCTTCTCCTCTTTTTTGTTTTCTCCTTGCTGCTGTCAAAACGTGAGATGCTCTCCTCCCCAACCGCACTCATAAATTCACTCACCTTCTCCTTAGGTTCTTCGAGAATAGACGGTGCTTTTGCCCCCTGTCTGTTTATAGAAAGAATCCTCTTTACAGCATCGGCCTTTAAAGGGCGCAGGTTAATCATACTGCCCGGCGAATAGGAGAACCACATCAGCCCTTTCAGTATATCTGTCTTCATAAGGTAGGCATCGCCATCCTCCAAATGGAGAGGTTCTGTAATCTTGGGCAATGCAGCAGCGGCATCAACATATACAGATGCCTCATAGTTTATGCAACATTTAAGCTTGCCGCACTGACCTGCAAGCTTTTGCGGATTAAGAGACAGATCCTGACACCTTGCGGCCGCAGTTGTTATAGACTTAAAATTGTTCATATACCTTGAACAACACAGAGCCTGTCCGCATACACCTATCCCCCCAATAAGACCGGCCTCCTGTCTGGCGCCAATCTGTTTCATCTCTATACGAATCCTAAACTCCTCTGCAAAATTCTTAATCAGCTGTCTAAAGTCAACCCTTTCATCTGCAATGTAATAGAATATAGCCTTTGTGCCATCTCCCTGAAACTCAACATCTCCTATCTTCATGTTAAGTGCAAGGTCTGCCGCCATCTGCCGTGAGCGAATCATTGTTGAATGTTCCCGAGCTATGGACTCTTGCCATTTCTCTATATCAGCCGGTCTCGCCTTGCGGTATATCTTCTTAAACTCGTATGTCTTTGGATCTATGCGGTCTCTTTTCAGTTGATTGAGAATCATAGCGCTCTCTATGGTTACAATACCAAGGTCGTAACCGGTCTGAGCCTCAACAACAACAAAGTCCCCTACATGTAGCATCTGTCCCGATGTGTTTCTGAATATAAGTTTGCGAGTATTCTTGAACCTAACCTCAAACAGATCCTTCAGCTCCTCAATAGTAACATTATCTAACCAGTCAAATACACTTAACTTACAACAACTCATGTTGTATCTATAGCAGTTGCCTCCCCCGCATGTCAAATTATTGCAATTGTCGGCAAGCTTCTCGCAGCCCCTCTGACAATCATATTCTTTAATATTCGTTTCCATCCCTTCTATATATGTTTAGCAATCCTTAAAAATCATTTTCATATTATTTTACACCGGCATAATCACCTCTCCCTACAGGTAAAATAGATTCTGTTACATAAATCGGCTATCACCAACTTTGCATTTACATTTCTATCTATCAGTCTTATAGCAGATTCTGTAAATTCGCGCAACCTATAGAGAGAAGCTCTGTTCAAAGCCCCCTTAATACCTTTCAGCTCATTAAATTCAGAGGCAGAAGCAAAAGAGAGCTCATTAAGCCCCACCTCTGTCATAAGCAGCTTTCTTATAATATCTAACCCTTTAACAAGCTCAGACTTTATATTCTCCCTGCCTGCAGCCGCCAACCTCTCCCCTATCAGCAGCATATCGTACAGACAACCCAAAGAGCAGGACTCCAACATTCCAATAAAAAAACACTCCGAATCATTCTCCGAGTGCATCTCCCCAATAATCTCTAAAGCCTTTCCCACACTCCCGCATGAACGTTTTGCCGCAAGCACAGCCTCCTCCCTCTCTGTATTAAAATCATTTGTCAATATTTCAACCACTTGCGGAATCTCAACCGGAGGTACCTCTATCCTAAGACAACGAGACAACACCGTCTTTAGAACCCTTTGCGGAGAGTGAGAGATAAGCAGAAAACAGGTATCCGGCTGCGGCTCCTCCAAAGATTTAAGGAGCTTGTTGGCAGCCTCTGTGCTCATCTTTTCGGGAAATACTATAAGCATAACCTTAGCTCCTCCTCCGTAAGAGGACAAACTCAGCTTTCTCATTATCTCAGAGGCATCTGCAACACTTATAGTACCGCTTTTGTTCTCTATGCCAAGGGCCGCATTCAGCTCCCTCTCTCCAAAAAAACGGTTAGACTTAATCAGTTCTCGCCATTGCGGATAATACTCCTCAACGCTCCTCTTTTTACTCTGTCCTCCGGCAGAATTTGTTGGAAATGCAAAATGCAGATCCGGATGGGCAAGATGCTCTACCATACTGCAATTATTGCATTTACCGCACGGCTCGCCATCCTTTTTATCTGTACAGAAAAGATATTTAATAAAATCGAGAGCTATATCTATGGCCCCGTTACCGGCATTTTCCGTAAGCAGGATTGCATGAGGAACACGTGCCTCATCTACCATAAGCCTCATCTTCTTTTTTAGCTCTTCATGCATTTGCCCACAACAGATTTTAAACCGTAAAATTATACAATTTTATCCAATTACCATCATCTCGCATTTTGAACAGTCAAAGGCAAGCCTGAATCTCCTATCGTTATTGCAGAGATACAGAGGCTCTTTAAAAGAGCTATTCAACAATCCCCCTTTTCTTCCCGATAAATCATTGGGGCAGATTCCCATCTGATATTTTATACAATACTTTGTGCGCATAAGTACAGCTCCCTTTACAGGATTCAGCTCATACGAGGAGGCCGAATCAGATATCCCCATCTCCCTGTACAACTCCACAGACAACCTGTTGGATGCGTTCAGCAGATACGGCTGCCATCCCCTGTCTGTAATATTCTGTTTATAAAACTCCTGAGCAGCGCCATCTTCGCAAACCTCCATAATATATCTCTCTCTTACCGCTCTCCGCTCAATCTCCCTGCTCTCCTCCAACCTCTTCTTATCAATTCTCAAAGCCTCAAGTTTACACCCAACCATCTCTGCAATCTCCCTCCTAATGGTGTTAAGCAGAGATATCGGGAAGAAAGGAAGAGAAGCAACATCTCCGCTAAACCCCTTAAATACAAATGAAAACCGGTCACTCTTTTTAGAAAACTGCAACCTTATATTCCTCTCTGCCGCATCCCTGTTATCTGCCCTCAAAAACGGATACTTTATCTCATAGACAAAAGAGAGGAGAGCCCCTTTTCTGCCCGTAGAGCAACACTCTACATTTACATAAGAGCGCTCCCCTTTCTGTACAAAACAGATTTCAACAGGTATAAACCGTTCCGCTTTAGATTTCTCAACCTGCTTTTCATACACAAAATTGTAGTTCCTGTATATTTGGCTCCCAACCTTTACAAGCTCTTTAGAAGTTGTTGTAACCAGTTGAGATGCGGGGTTGCAGCTATTAGCCCTTATGCCTGTTGCCTCACCGTTTTTATTGGTAAAACAGAGGCCGTCTCCATTTACTATCTGCTTGTTGGAGCTATAGGTAAACTCCATAACCCCGTTTCTGTTTATTCTGCTGCCGGTTACTGTTCCAATATACTCGCCAAGATACTTAGCGCTCCCCTCGCTTTTCCACTCGCCACGTTTGCCGTTAATGAAAAACTCTGTAAAGCCACGGTTAAAGACAAACAGGGGATTCGGCTCCATAGCACACTCTACATTGCCCAACGAACTGCGGCTGTATCCGCTACCCAAAGAAGAGCTTAGAAAATCATCTATTCTTCTGTGGTATAGCAATACAGCGGTCTTTACAAAAGATTCGTTCTTCAGCCTGCCCTCAATCTTAAAAGAGGAGACTCCTGCCTTTACCAAATCTGCTATTTTGCTGCTAAGGTTCAAATCCTTTAAAGAGAGCAGATGACTGTTGCGGACAAGCACCTTGCCGTCTGCATCAACAAGGTCGTAGTTGTTTCTGCAGGCCTGTGCACAAGCACCCCGGTTGGCACTTCTCCCCGTTATCTTTGCACTAAGGTAGCATTGACCGCTGTAACTTACGCAGAGAGCACCATGCACAAAAGTCTCAATCTCAATACCAACACCGGAGGCAATCTCCCCTATCTGTTCCACACTCAACTCACGAGCTAAAATAAGACGGCTTAACCCAAGCCTTTCTAACAGCTTGGCCTTTCCGCTCCCCCTTATATCCATTTGCGTTGAGGCAAACAGGGGGATAGGAGGAAGATTAAGCTTTAGCAAACCAAGGTCCTGAATTATCACAGCATCGGCACCTGCATGGTAAATATCCCATATCAATTTTGCGGCACTCTCCGTTTCGCTGTCATAAAGAATGGTGTTTACCACAACAAATATCTTGGCAAGATACCTGTGGGCATAGCGGCACAGCTCCTCAATATCACATAAAGAATTGCCTGCCGCCTCACGGGCACCAAAAGATTCTGCTGCAATATATACAGCATCGGCACCACAGTTTATAGCTGTAATGCCGATCTCCTTATTCTTTGCCGGAGCTAAAAGTTCCAGTTCTTTTATCATCTGACTATGCCCCAAGAGCTTTAATCTTCTGTTCTGCAAAAGCCTTGAACTTGGCGTCACCTACAATCTTCTTGTAATTTTCAACAGCTTTTGCTTTGTTG
>CAVIKQ010000022.1:0-668 GCA_963643305.1 Eggerthellaceae bacterium | reverse complement strand
TGCCTTTAGCCTCATATGCTCTTGCAAGATAATATCTTACATCTGTTGCATTAGGGTTTGCTTTTGCAACCTGCTCCAAAAGTTTAATGGCTGTGTCATTCTTTTTAAGATTAAAGGCAGCAATACCGCCAATCTTGGCTGCATTCTGGTTATCACCATATTCTCCGGCCTTTAATGCGTTCTCAAGAGCACCGGCATTATCTTTTGCCTTATAAGCAAGAATAGCCTTGTTTGCAAACAGTGTGTTAAGCTGTTTGTAGGCGGCCTCTTTCTCCCCCTTCTCGGCAGCCTTTGTATAGGCCTCAATGGCAGCAGCCTCATTATCTAATTTAGCCATACACATACCGGTCCTTATATATGCTGTTGCATTTTCGGGGTCGGCAGCCAAAACTTCGTTGTATCTTGCTGCAGCCTCTGCAAACTTGCCCTCGTTAAGCATAGAATCTCCATCTGCCATAAGAATTACAGGGATAAGACCTTTAGCCTCATCTTCAACCTCTGTCTGTCCATACTCTTTTCCCAATGTCACAGCCTCATTAAGATACTGAACAGCTTTGCCTAACTCATTGTCGTTTGCGCACTCCTTGCCAAGAGACAGAAGTACCGTAGGAATAAGCTTTTTACACTCTGCTGCAAGCTCTGCGCCCTCCTCTCCAAGAGCCGTAGCC
>CAVIKQ010000021.1:0-16237 GCA_963643305.1 Eggerthellaceae bacterium | reverse complement strand
GTTAAAAAAGCTAATACACAGAAGGATGATATCAACAACAGAATTGGCTCCGATCTATAAATATTTAGAGCATTGTTGTGTAGTAATCTTTGTCGGCTGTTTTAAATGTAGGTCGTCTTGGTGTAGCAGTCTCGGCCACTAAAGGTACAACAGTAGCTGGGTGATTGTGAAGAAAAGACGTTATTTGTTGTAAATTTGCACCCGTTATGAGATACTTAAAGAGACTATTGGCAATGGCAGGAGCGTCGTTATTATTCGTAACCGCTGCCACAACATACACCCATGCAGATAATAATCTGCTTCCCGACAAAAAATATGGAGATTACAGAGATAATCCAAAGATCCGCCATCAGGCAGATTCTGTTCTTAGGACACTGTCCATTAGAGAGAAGATAGCACAGATAATAATCATAGCATATCAGACTAAAGATTCACCCCAGCTCAAGAGGTTACAAAACCGCCTTATCAAAGATGAGGGGATTGGCGGGGTGATTATCATGAATGACCCGTTAGACGGCGCCATAAAAAGGCTCAACGAGTTTCACGGAATGGCAAAGACACCGCTGCTTGTTACCATAGACGGAGAGTGGGGAGTCTCCATGCGGTTTGATGAGGTTCCGGTATTCTCAAGGCAGATGCAGTTAGGCGCATTAAGCTCAGATTCCCTTGTGTATGAAGTTGGCAAGGCACTTGGAGAGGAGTGCAACAAACTTAACATACATGTAAACTTTGCTCCCGATATAGATATAAACAATAACATAAACAACCCTGTAATAAACACCCGCTCCTTTGGAGAAGACAGGGAGAAGGTGGCAAAATATGGCATTGCCCTAAACAGAGGGATGGCATCAATGAACGTTGCCGGTTCAGCAAAACATTTTCCCGGCCATGGAGACACAGATGTAGACTCCCATAAAGGGCTGCCTGTTCTCAACTTCACCAAGAGCAGATTAGACAGCCTTGAACTATATCCTTTCAGACAACTTATTGCAGATAAAGTAGATATGGTAATGGTAGGACATTTGGAGGTAAGAGCATTGGACAAAACAGGGACAATCTCCTCCATCTCCCGCAAAATCATTACAGATCTCCTCAGAAACGAGTATGGCTATGACGGCATTATCTGTACAGACGCCCTTGGTATGGATGGCGTAGCAAAGGCATCGGGAATGGACCAGGCAAATGTAGCGTTAGCAGCATACAAGGCAGGGGTAGACATTCTGCTTATGCCGGAGGATGTAGAGAATACCCTTAATCTCATCTCCAAAAAGATAAAAAGAGGAGAGCTTAAAGAGGAGGAGTTAGACAGCAAGGTAATGAAAATGCTTATGCTAAAGGCAAGATGCGGAATGTTCAAAGAGAGTTACAGGCCGTTTGTAACCAGTTACAGACTTGCAGAAAAGATGCAGAGCAAGCAGAACGACAGCCTTGTAAGGGAGATTGGAGAGAAAAGCGTAACACTGCTCTCAAACAGGAACAATCTGTTGCCGCTTGGCAACCTGCATAACAAAAAAGTAGGCGTAGTAACTTTTGGCAGCAAAGAGAAAAACAGCCTGTTTAACAACTACGTACAGCATTACGTTGCGGCAGACTCCGCACTCTTGGATTCAAAAGCCACGGTAAAAGAGATTGAAGCAGCCAAAGAAGCAATGGGTAAAAAGGATATTATCATCTTTGCCTTTAACAACACAGACAGCAGACCATACAAAAACTACGGAATAGATACCGCCCAATTTGAACTCATAACAAGATGGGCAGCAGAACAGCCATCCGTTGCAGCCTATATGGGCTCTCCGTACGCATATTCAAAAATTGGCAATGTAGATAAATTCAACTCCTTTATTGTTGGATACCAATCCATTGACGCCAACAATCTTGCCACTGTAGAGGCTATCTTTGGAGCAATACCAACCGTTGGCGTTCTTCCGGTAAGCACAGGAGAGCTAAAAGCAGGCCAATCCGTTATACTTAAAAACACCACAAGACCTGCATACAGGTTCTATCACACGGCAACACCTGTGGGATACACAATCCCTTTAAAATTAACAGACAGCACCCCCTTTACCACCGCCCTACTGTCACTTGTTAAAGAGAGAGGCAATCTGTTTCATCTGATGGAGATGAACGGCAGCAAGGTAGACTGTGATGACCACATTACCACCACGGCAAAAGATTTAGAAAAATTGTGGTTTACCCTTAACAACAAAGGAATATATGCCGGCAATAAGGTGTTTTCTCCCGATGCTGCATTGATACTGAGAAAGTTATATATATTCTACAATTAGAAGCTGCCAATAAATACCGCCACCCGTTTTTTACGCAACGCCACGGTCAGTTCAGCATCTTTCTTCTCTTAAAGACAAAAGATGCGGCAATTACGGAGAGCAGCATTACAGCTATGACCAACACAAAATCCCAATTACCGTCTAACAACGGTAACTCTACGTTCATTCCATAAATACCGGAGATAAGTGTTGGAGGCATAAAGAGCAACGAAACAAAGGTCAGCACCTTCATTATCTTGTTCTGTTCAAGGTTGATTAGTCCCAACACTGTATTTTGCAGATACTCAAGCCTCTCAAAACTGAAATTTGTATGGTTAAGCAACGAACCTATATCCTTTATCACTACATTGAGCTTAACATGCACATCGCGAGGAAACTTGTCTGACTTCAGTATAGAGGAGATCATTCTCTGCTTATCTACAATATTCTCCCTCACAATCATGGTATTTTCCTGCAACTGGTTAATATCCAACAAAAAGTCCTCATTAACATCCTCCCCTAAACTTACCCTCCTGCTAAACTGCTCAATCTCCTTTGCCATAAGCTCAATCATGTCTGCGTCAAGGTCTATCCTGTTCTCCAATATTGCAACAAGAATATGGTACCCCGTAGGAAAGAGCTTGTTCATATTCCCCAACCGTCTCTGCAGCTCTGTAAAGGTACGCAAAGGCACCTGTCTTATTGTTACAAGGATTCCCTCAGACAGAATAAAGGAGACAGCCTCCATGGAGTAATTATCGGGACCGGGAATAAGAAAGTTTGTATTGGCAAAAATCGTTGTGTCTGTCTCAGAATATCTCGATGATGACTCAATCTCCTCTGCCGTGGCCCTACTCTGCAAAGTGGTATCGAGGAATGTTTCTACACCTCTTTTCTCATCGCCGGTAGGTTCAAACAGGTCTATCCAAAGCACATCATCAAACCCCAACTCATCGAGATCCAAAAGTTTTGACGAGGTCTGAATCTGCCCCTTCTGTTTGTAGAAAATCTCTATCATAAGCCACCTCCTTTTTTAATTATTCAAGGATACGCACACAACGCTGCGCAAAGTTATAAAAAATCCTCTAAAAGCAGAGATGACCAACAAGAATCTTAATTCCTATTGCAACTAAGATTGCTCCGCCTACCGCCTCTGCCCTCTTTCCAATGTTGGTTCCAAGGAGCTGTCCCCACTTTACCCCAATACCGGATGCCGCAGCTGTTATTACGGCTGTAGATATAACCGCAAAACCAACCTTTAATGCCGCAAGGTTTATAAATGCCAACGAAACGCCAACCGCCACTGCATCTATACTTGTTGCAACAGCAAGTACAACAAGCCTTTTCAGCTTTAGGAAATCTGAACACTGCTCTGTACTATCCCCTTTATCTGAGATCCCCTCATAGAGCATCTTGCCGCCAAGATAAAGCAGTATCACAAAGGCTATCCAGTGATCCCACTCATTAATGAATGAATCAAAGAACCTGCCTGCCAACCAACCGGCAAAGAGAAACAATGCCTGCATTACACCAAACACAGAGACAACCTTTAATCTTTGTAAAGAGGTCATCTTTGGGGTCTCTATCCCACCCCCTATTGAAACAGCAAAAGTGTCAAAGCAGAGCCCTATTGTTAAGAGGAGTAATTCTAAATATGTCATGGTCATAATAATTAAAAGAGGGAGACCAACTGTATTACATTTTTTGTATAAGGAGTTGAATAAAAGGTTCATTTACATGCAGCTTTATAAAAACCATAAAAGCACCCCCTATTCAACTCCAATGCAAATAAAATTGAGTGTATGATGTGTTATTTTTTTACAGCAGATTTTCTAAACAGCAGCAGCCCCACAAATGTAAGCAGAGCGCAGACAGCAATTAAGGAGAATCCAAAACTGAACACAAACTTCTCCAAAACAAAACAGATTACAGGTGCTGCTATACATACAACAGGAACAGCCTTGTCTACAACATTTATCTTGGTAAATATTCCAAACAGGAAGAGGCCGAGCAGAGGCCCGTATGTATAAGCTGCAATCTGGTAAACCATATTTATTACGGCGTCATTCTTAACCACATTAAAGAACATAATGAGAATAACAAAGAGCACCGCCATAATCATAAGTACAGTTTTACGCACACTCTCCTTCTTCTTGTCATCCCAATTATCTCTCTTATCCATACCTACAATATCAATACAGGTAGATGTTGTTAGAGAGGTAAGCGCATTTGCACATGTAGGATATGCCGCAGAGATAAGCCCAATAAAGAATATGACACCCACAACAGGTTTAAGGCTGAAAGCCACCGTAGGGAATATCTTGTCTGCCTCAACCTTTCCTGCAGCCGATGTAATTCCCTCCAACAATCCTCCATGCTGCTGTATGTAGATGGCAAGAACAGCCCCAAGTATAAGGAACAGCAGGTTCATGGGAATCATCATGGTAACAGAGGTAAACACATTTTTCTGAGCCTCCTTTATATTCTTGCAACTTAACGACTTCTGCATCATAGCCTGATCTAAACCGGTCATTGCCACAGGAATAAGTACACCGCTAAGGAATCTCTTCATCCAGTTTGTAGCTGTAGAGAGATCTGTATCAAACACCTTTGAATACTCGCTGCCATGAACATTTACAAACATATCAGTAAAGCTCCATCCCATCTCCTTACAGATAAAGAAGACAGAGACAACAACAGCAACAATCATAAATGTTGTCTGTATTGTATCTGTCCAGATAATTGTCTTTACGCCACCCTTCATTGTGTACAATATGGCAAGTATCACAAAGACAGTGGCCGCAATCCAGAACGGCACCCCAATCTCCTTGAGCACAAAATTATACAGCACAAAAATCACAAGAAATGTCCTTACCGTTGCACCAAGCAGACGAGAGATGATAAAGAACGATGCCCCTGTCTTATAGCTGTAATTGCCAAACCTGTTGTCGAGATAGGTATAGATAGAGGTAAGGTTCATCTTATAGTATAGAGGCAGCAATAAAAGAGCAATAATTGCATAACCTATTATCATTCCCAACAGCATTGGAAGATAGAAGAACTTCTCATTGTACACATTGCCCGGAACAGACATAAATGATACTCCTGAGAGAGAAGCTCCAATCATTCCATAGGCAACCAGAAACCAGTTGGATTTTTTGTTCCCTGTAAAATAGGACTGGTTGTCGGCCTTTCGGGAGGTAATGAAAGCTATACCAAAAAGCAAAAGGGTATAGAGCAGAAAGGTAATTAAAAGTACAGTTGCATTCATCTGTTGTTATTTTAAACTATGTTTACAATCACTTCGCCTCGGCATAGTCAAAATAAATTTTGCCTCTGCGCTCGGCTTAATCGTTTATTTTAAACTATGTTTACAATTATTTATCAAGCCTTAAACGGCTGCCTGTTCTGTATGGATTTGCCAAGCGTAAGCTCATCTGTGTACTCCAAATCATCTCCAAAACCAACACCTCTGGCAATAGTGGTAATCTTTATGCCAAACGGAGCTAACTTTTTGAATATGTAGAACGATGTTGTCTCCCCCTCCATTCCGGTATTAAGAGCCAGAACCACCTCCTTTATCTCACCGTTGCCAACCCTCTCAACAAGCCTCTCTATGGTAAGGTCGCCTGGGCCTATCCCATCCATTGGGGATATTATTCCTCCAAGAACATGATACAGGCCGTTGTACTGTTGGGTATTCTCCAAACTGATAACATCCCTCACACTCTCCACCACACATACCACAGACCTGTCCCTCTTTGCATCGGAACAGACAGGACATATATCCCTGTCTGAAATCATATTACATTCACCACAATATCTGACCTCATTCCTTAGCCTTGTAAAGGCATTGGAGAAACGGCCAACCCTGTCTGCCGGCTGCTTGAGAAGATACAAAGCAAGGCGCAGAGCCGTCTTGCGGCCAACGCCCGGCAAAGATGCAAACTCTTCAACAGCATCCTCTAACAGCTTGGATGAATAGTTATCTCTCAAAATCTATCTATTTTGTTGATTTATAATAGTCTACCGCCTTTCTAACAGAACCGTGCTCCAAAAGCAGTCTCTTTGCAAATTCATAATCGGGAATCTTAGCCTCATCCATAATCATCCTTGTACCCCTGTCTACCAATTTGGCATTGGAAAGCTGCATATCAACCATCTTGTTCCCCTTCACATGCCCCAAACGAACCATTGTAGAGGTAGAAATCATGTTAAGAACCAGCTTCTGAGCCGTACCAGATTTCATTCTTGTACTGCCTGTAACAAACTCAGGCCCCACAACAGCCACTATAGGAATGTCAACCTCCTTTGTTATAGGAGAATCGGGATTACAGGTAACACAACCGGTAAGCATCCCACGCTTTCTTGCCTCTCTGCAGACCCCTATAACGTATGGTGTTGTTCCCGATGCTGCAATACCTACAACAACATCATTCTCTGTAGGATTAAACGGCTGCAAATCTCTCCATCCCCCATCCAAATCATCCTCCGCATTCTCAACAGCCTTTCTTATTGCAGTATCGCCACCTGCTATAAGCCCAATTATAAGATTAAAAGGAGCCCCGTATGTTGGCGGAATCTCAGAGGCATCCAAAATGCCAAGACGGCCGCTGGTACCTGCGCCCAAATAAAACAATCTACCCCCCTTTTTCATCCTCTCAACAATACCCTCTACAAGTTTCTCAATCTGCGGTATACATTTTTCAACTGCATACGGAACATTCTTATCCTCATTGTTCATCCCCTCCAAAAGCTCTCTAACGGACATCTTATCCAAATTTGAATAGTGTGATGACTGCTCGGTTATTTTCATCGTAAAATATTTTTGTAATACTATAGTTAAATCATTTTATAGCCCTATGATACTCCACAAGGCCGTCTATAGGAGATTTCAATATCTTTCCAATCTCTGCCCCAAATCTTCCGGCAGCCTCAGTAAGGTAATCTGAAAAATAGTAGGCAACAGAACCAACAAGATTCACCTTATGCTGTTTGTAGTTGTAGTGAGATATATTCCTTTCAAAAAAATCCCTAAAGCAATCCATCACAATCCCTTTGATATGCTCATCATCCCTAAACTCATTTATAAATGGGCAGAACGAGGCAAGGAAACGGTTTGGCATAGGCTGTTTGTACACCCTGTCTACAATCTTCATGTAGTCCAAATCATACCTTTTTACAAACTCAGCCTCTATATGCTTTGGAAGCAAACCCTTTATGAAATCAGAAACAAGTCTCTTGCCCAAATTTCCTCCGCTCCCCTCATCACCAAGAATAAAACCCCCGGCCTTAACATTGTCTACAATATTCTCACCATCATAGAAACAGGTATTTCCCCCTGTTCCCATTATACATGCAATCCCCTCACTATGACCGCATAACGCACGCGCAGCAGCAAGCAGATCAGATGCAGCATAACAGACAGCACCGCCAAATGCCTCAGCAATAGCATCACTTATTGTTTTTATATGTTCCGGAGAGACAACACCGGCACCGTAGAAACAGACCTCCTTAACCCCCTCCCCTATAACAGGCACAAGCTTATCCTTTAAAACATTAACAATAAACTCTTTAGAAACAAAAACGGGATTCAGCCCCTCTGTATTGGCAGACACAACCTCTCCATTCTGCTTAATCCCCCTCCAGTCTACCTTGGTAGATCCGCTGTCAGCTATCAGTATCATCTCAGTAACATTTTTAATACAATCGCGCAAAGTTACTAAAAAATACAAGACAAGGAAGCCTATAAACAATTTAAAGCCACTCTCTACAGTCTTACACCAACTTTTTTCCAGTAAAAATAGCCGTAGACCGCAAAAGCAGAGTAAAGCAGATATAATATCCCAGACAAAACAAGTCCGCTGCCAAAACAGATTACGGCAATTGCCACATCTGTAACAACCCACACAATCCACTGATCTATAATACATCTGCTCAACCACCACGTTGCTATTATGCTAAGAGAGAAGGTTGCGGCATCTAACAGAGGCATTGGGTCCCTATCGAGAAACTTAAGAAAAACAAAAAGCAACGCAGACAGAATTACAAAAAGCAGAAAGCTCCATGCCAAAATCTTCATATCGGCATATCTATAACAGATTGTATTGGTATTGGTATTGGTATTGGTATTGGTGCCGGCATCCACCTCTGTACCCCGCCTCTTTTTTAGCCTGCCCCAGCAGAGCCACCCATATATACTCACCAAAAGATAGTATATCTGAACAGACATGTTGGCAAACAGCCCCTGATTCATAAAGATGATTATGTAGGCGGTGCCAGATAAGGCACCCACAACCCACATAATCCTCCTTTGGCCTATCTCCAAAAAGAGATATACAAGCCCTGTTACAAACCCAAAAATCTCCAACAACATCCCTTAGAAATTATAAGAAACCCTTGCCATAAAATTTATCGGTGCCTGTGCATACACCCCAATATAAGGTGTCATAATATCACTCCCCCCTGTCCTGCTATAAGATTTAGAGATCCAACCGTATGAATAATACTTGTTATTAAACAGATTATCAACAGTAAACGCAACCTTTACAGATGGATTATACCTTTGGTTAAGCCTTGCAGAAGAGGCGTTAAGCTCAAAAGTATGGGAAGCATTAAACGACGACACAAAATACCCCGGCACCCTTGCCATATCATCAGATGAATTATCCATATACTGCTCACCTACATATTTGCCGCTTATGCTAAAAGCGCTGTTCTTGCATGGCTCAAAAGTAAGCAACATCATACCCACAACCTCCGGAGAAAGGGTAAGATTAGAACTCTTATGAAAAGCCTCCTTCTGCCCAATCAGATTATAATCCTCATCATATACGCTAATGTACTCGGTAAAGTTTTTTGCCTTATTTCTCGATAATGTAGCATTTGCATCAACTCTAACCCAATTGGCAGCCCTGTATGCAACAGAAAGCTCTATACCCCTGCGATAGCTGTTGGGAATATTCTGCTTAATGACATAACCTACATCAGATAGTTTTCCCGATGCAACCAACTGCTCCTTATACTCCATAAAATAGATATTTGCAGTTGCAGAGAATCTGTTAGAGAGGTAGTTGTATCCCAATTCATAATCTAACATGCGTTCTGCCTTTATAGCATTGGTACTCTTTGCCTTAACAGGATCTTTGAGATCTCCTCTTGTAGGTTCCTTGTGCCCCATTCCAACAGAGAAATAAAACCTGCTGCGCTGTGATGCACTGAGATTTACTCCCACCTTTGGGTTAAAGAAGTTATGATTCTTGCAGTAATCAAGATTCACAAAATCAGAATCGGGACCATGCATCTTGTAATGGATATATCTGTATTGCAAATCTGCAAAAAGAGTAACATACTCATTTATATCCTCCTCTGCCCTTGCAAAGAGGGAGAGCTCCTTTTTATTTCCGTTGTTTCTGTACCACTCATAATCCTTTAAACTGAGATTATTGTTATACTTGGACCATAACACATTCCCAAAATGATTGCCATCATAAAAATTGGCCGTTACCCCTGCAGATGCCTTGAGTCTGCCGCTGTTATACATTAACATACTGTTTACCACATAGTTACTATTATCCATCTGCTTACGGATAATAAAATCGCTTTTTTTGTACAGAACCTTATCTATCACCTGAGGCTTAAGCCCGTATTTTTCAAAAGCACTCCTATACTTGTAGTTCTCATAAAAGCCGTCGCCCTTTACAAATGCAAATGTTGTTTTCCATACCAAGGGCAGTTTAAACTCCCTTATGTATGTAAGGTGAAGATGATGCATAGTATAATTATCCGTTTCATTATCATAATATTGCGCATTACCGGCATCATCAAAATACTCACCTGCCGGATTGTATCGTCTGTTCTCTTTATACTGTTGGGGAGAAATCCCCTCCCAGGTGATTCCCGTACATTGGTCTCCATAAATGTAGGTGAGTTTTACAGAATTATTGCCCTTAAAATAACCGGCCGTAGCAAACAGTGAGTGTAATCCCGATTTTGCATTCCTTATATACCCCTTGCTGCTGCCGTATGCATACCTCATGTCAAATGAGAAGCCGCTCTCTGTCCTGCCCGTACCTGCACCTATGATTGTCTGATAACTTTGATACGAACCCAAAGAGAACTCGGCCTTTCCGTAAGGCTGCGCAGCAGACGATATTGTCTGCATGTTAATACTTCCGCCAAATGCAGCAGGACCGTTCATTGATGTTCCCAAACCACGCTGAATCTGAATAGATTGTAGAGAGGCGTTCAAAGAGGGCAGATTTACCCAAAAGACCTGTTGGCTCTCCGGATCATTAAGTGCAATATTGTCTAAAGTAATATTCACCCTCGAATCATCGGAACCCCTTACAGACAATTTGCTGTAGCTGAATCCGGTGCCGGCCTCTGTTGTAGCCACTACAGAGGGCTGCAGCGCAAGAATCATTGGAATGGAATGATTCCCGGACTCCCCTGTAAGTTGCTCCTTGCCAACCGTAGTATGGGCAACAGGTGTCTTCTTTGTTATACCCGTTGCAGTAACAACAATAGAATCCAACTGCTGTACAGACATTGTATCTGTATCTGAATGGTTCTTACCCTCTGCCGCAGGATTGGTGTAAAGAGGATAGTTAATAGATCTGTTGTGAGCCACAATTGTACTGCTTAGGCTCAAAAGCAGAGTTGACATTAAAAAAAATGCCCCGCAAAAAAATGTTCTTTTCATTGTAAAACCTTTTTTACAGGGGGTTAAAGTTGCAAAACGCAACCTTATCATGACATCTCTTCCCTACGTCGGAATTACCCGAATCAGGTTCAAAGGGTATCATCTCAGCCCAAAAATTGAGCACCCCCAAATTGTTAATAAAAATATATGTTTAAAAAGTTGTATAACAGTGATATTTCGAGGCTTGCGCGTTTTTTGCCACCGGAGCGTACTAAAGGGTACGTGAGGATACAAAAACAGAGAGTAACGTAGAAATATCCTTTTTAGGCAACTTTTTACTTGAATATCTCGTTAAGTACCTTAGCTAACCTATATCCTGCATTAGTCAGCTGCTCCTCCAACATCTGTGTATGCTGCGCCACATAGTCGTATGAAAGATTGGCTTTTGGTCTTATCTCCGAATAAAGATTGCGGGCCAACACCGTTGTATGAACAAACCAGTCGTACGGAGTTCCCGCAGTAACAGAATCTATCTGTTTCTTATTCAATATATTAAGATTATCTCTCCACTCTGTATAGCTCCATTTATGAGCAGATTCTATCATCTTGGTATCCCAAACCGAATGCAGGTTTGTATGCTGTCTGAACCAGTAAACATCAAAATAATTGCCCCCCTTATCGCTAAGATGTCCGGCATGCATAGGACAGTGCATATCTCCAATAAGATGAATAAGCATTTTAAGATAATACTCTGTATCCCTATCGTTCAACTTGCCCCCTTTAAGAGCTTTAATAATCTCTGTTGTGGCAGTGTACACATCACCTGTCTCACATTTTGGCATGGTATCGTAGTTAAGCCCCTCATCAACATTGCCATAATGCCATGTTTTTGTCCTCTGGTACTCGCTCTTCCATTCCGGCAGATTCTGCATATTGTCCATCCACGACGAATAATAGACAATAGAATGTCCGTGAAGTATCTTCTTAACAGCAGCCTGTGCCTTAGGCGTTAAATTAGCCTCGGCAATTGCCGCAACAATATCATGGCCCCTCTGGCCCCAAGAAAATGCAGGAACAGATGCCGCCAGCATCATTACCGCAAGGATAAAGCTTCTTGATAACTGTCTAATGTTCATATTCTTCTCTTCTCAATAAATAATCCTGAGGAATTTTATCTTTCCTGTACGTCAGACGGGTAAAAAATATCCGACATCAGGCAGAACAACGGCTGCAAATGTAATCATTTTTACAGAAGAAAAAACAGGAGAAATCTTTTATGCAATTTTTTGGTCAAAAATTAGCCTTTAAAAAATTTGCAGTTAGAAAAAATATTCATACATTTGCAGTCCCAAAGCGAAAGCAGACGGTGAATGTCTCGCTAGCTCAGTTGGTAGAGCACGACACTCTTAATGTTGGGGTCCAGGGTTCGAGGCCCTGGCGGGACACCAAAAGAGGCTGACTAATACTTTTTAGTCAGCCTCTTCAATTAAATATTTCCGTTATAAGAAGTTGTATAAAAAGTGGAATTTCAAGGCTTGCAAAGCTGAACAAACCGGAGTTTACTTACGTAAATGAGGATTTGTGAAGCAAGCGTAACGCAGAAATTACCTTTTTAGACGACTCCTTAGCAGATTTTAAAGCTCTCATGGCATTAAGCACTGCCAAAACCGTAACCCCAACATCTGCAAACACAGCCATCCACATAGTGGTAATTCCAAAAGCAGCAAGCAGAAGAACCAATACCTTTATGCCAATGGCAAACCATACATTCTGAATGGCTATTCCAATTGTACGTCTTGCAATCCTCACCGCCAATGCAATCTTAGAGGGCTTGTCATCCATAAGCACAACATCCGCAGCCTCAATTGCAGCATCGGAACCAAGCGCCCCCATTGCAATACCAATATCTGCACGGGCAAGCACCGGAGCATCATTAATCCCATCCCCAACAAAAGCCAGGAATTTGCCGGCAGGTTTTTCACTAAGCAACCGCTCTACATTTGCAACCTTTTCTGCAGGGAGCAGCTCCGTATGACACTCATCTATACCAAGTTCAGCCGCAACATACTCTCCAACAGCCCTTTTGTCGCCGGTAAGCATAACAGTCTTATTTACGCCCTCTGCCTTCAAAGAGGCAATGGCAGACTTGGAATCCTCCTTAACTGTATCGGATATAACTATATGTCCGGCATAAATACCATCTACCGCAACATGGATTATTGTTCCAACCTTATGACAATCATGCCATTCAGCCCCAACAGCCTCCATCATTTTAGAATTGCCTATACATACCTTATGCCCGTTAATCACTCCACACACCCCTTTTCCGGCAACCTCCTCTATCTCCTCAACCTTACAATCATCCCTCTCTTTAGGATATGCAACCCTAAGGGCAACAGCTATAGGATGAGTGGAGTAACGCTCAACATGCGCAGCCAAATGCAGCAGCTCCTCCTCGCTAAATTTGTGTGGATGCACAGCATTAACCTCAAATTTTCCCTTTGTAAGGGTACCGGTCTTGTCAAAGACCACCACCCCAAGTTTAGCCAATGTATCCATATAGTTTGCCCCCTTTACCAAAATTCCGCTTCTCGATGCCCCTCCTATTCCTCCAAAGAATGTGAGCGGAACAGAAATAACAAGAGCGCAAGGACACGAAACAACCAAAAATGTTAAAGCCCTGTTCAGCCAGATTGAGAAGGCTCCGGCATAACTCCCATAGAAAAATGGCGGAATAAAGGCCAATGCAACAGCCACAAACACAACTATTGGGGTGTAGACATGGGCAAACTTTGCAATAAAGGTCTCGCTTTTAGACCTCTTCTCGCTTGCATTTTCTACAAGGTTTATAATCTTGGAGGCGGTAGATTCCCCAAAACTCTTTGTCACCCTTATTTTCAGTACTCCTGATATATTTACACATCCCGATAAGACCTCATCTCCGCTTTTTACCCCTCTTGGGGCACTTTCACCTGTGAGTGCCACTGTATTAAGGTTAGAAGCCCCGTCTGTTACAACACCATCCATCGGGACCTTCTCACCAGGCTTTACAATAATAGTCTCGCCAACAGATACATCATTAGGAGAAACTACGCAGATAGCCCCGTTACGTTCAACATTTGCCGTATCCGGCCTTATATCCATAAGATGCGATATAGACTTGCGGCTCCTCCCCTCTGCATAATCCTCAAACAGCTCGCCTACCATAAAGAAGAGCATGACAAACACAGCCTCCGGATACTCTGTCTCCGCTCCCGGCAGAAACCCAATGCAGAGCGCCCCTATGGTGGCAACACTCATAAGCAGATTCTCATTAAAGGCATCCCCATGCAATATACCCTCAACCGCCTCAGCCAAAACCTCGTATCCTACAATAAGATACGGAACAAGATAGAGAAGCAGCAGCTGCCACGTGTTAAGCAACGTTGTCTTTTCTATCACAACCGCTACAACCAACAGCACAGCCGCCAAGATTATCTTTACAAGTTTCTGTTTCATATCAGCAGTATCGGCAAAATTCTGTAATGCATGGTTGTAATTTTAAAATTTTTTACCGCATTTCTTACACTCATAGTTGTTTTTAGTAATGTACTTGCCAGAATTTTTAGTTGTTAATCCATGGCTCAATATCAAATCTTCTTTCAACAAGAATCTCTGTAACGTCATTTGCTATTACATGGCCGTGGGCACTATTGGTAAAATAGACAAATGCAGAGTTGTCCGGAAGAATGATGAACAGGGCTTTAAAGTTGCCGTTGTCTCCCCAATGCCAGTAAGCGCATGAATCTTCTGTTACGCCATCTGTACTGCTCCATGCTATTTTATTTATACCAATACCCAACCCCCAGAAGATGGTACTGTCGCAAGAACGTGGCTCGCCGGCATATCTTACAGCAGATGTAGGGTACGGTTCAAACATTTGGGCAATGGCGCCGGCCTTCTTATTGGCTATCAACTCCTGTAGGAACTTCATATAGTCTGCAGCTGTTGTACGCAGGGTATATGCAACATTTGCGCGAGGCATATTGCCAACACCTCTGTTCTCCAATCTCCAGTTATAGCCATCTACCGCAAGGGAATCATATTTGGGCTGCCAGATGTATGAACTGTTCTTCATTCCAAGAGGCTCAAAAACCATCTCTTTGGCAATCTGCTCAATCTCCTTGCCCTTGATACTCTCAACGGCTCGCTGTAAAAAGGCAAAACCCTCTCCCGAATATCCAAAACAGGAGTCCGGTGCAAATTTAAACTCTATCGGCGATTCAGGCCATTCTTTAGAGGATGGGCTTTCGCTCCAGTTTGGAAGTCCCGTCCTGTGCTCCAAGACCATTCTTGCTGTTATTTTCTTTGCATTTATACTATCTGTAAAACGCTTTATATCTGTATATTCATATAACGGTCTGTCTAAATCTATCTCCCCGGCATCTGCCATCTTGTTAACCATGTACGCAAATACCACTTTGCTTAATGATGCCGCCTGAAAGACACTCTCCCCTGCATGACGTTTGAGCGAATCTATCTTACTCTCACTGTATATGTTTGGGTTATACAGTTCTGCCGTATAAACTTTATTGCCTTGCAGATATGCTATCTGCATAATTGGAACGCTGTCTTTCTCTATAACAGGCTGTAGTCTGTCAAATGCTTCTAAATTAGTGGAATTCCGGTCTGTGCATGAACATAGCACTACAGCAGCCGCAAAAAAAATGGAATGAAGTGTTTTTTTCATTACTGGAACTTTTAGATTTTTACGTTTAGTTTCACAAATATACTCCTTTTTACAACCAAAATCTACGCAACACAATAAAACATGCCGCTTGGCATAGGTGTAGTGCAAAAATTTATACAACTTCTTATTAAGGGGATACTTAATTGAAGCGAGGGTGACTCTTTTGAGTCGAACTCTCACTACGCCTCGGCATAATCAAAATGAATTTTGCCTATGCTCTCTGTTTAATCGTTTATTGTAATTTATCGTTTATTTATCTATTTTTGAACTGTTCTTAGGAGTGAGTATTTAACACTTAATATTTATAGAATTATGAAACGTATAATGTTACTTGCAACATTTCTTGCAATTCTTTTTACAGGATGTAAAAAGGAGAATGAAAAACCGGATATAGTACAACCGGCAGAGGGCGAATTTTTAGCAGTCCTAACAAACAATGTCACAGATATGCTCAAAGATTTGGGACTAAGCAGAGAATGCGTGTTTTGGTATAATGACGACTCCATCTCTATCATGCGCAATATAGAATTTGGCTTCAGATATGTGGTAAAGAGTGGAAGCAATAAGCAGACAACATCTTTGTTCGTTGAGGATAAAGAC
>CAVIKQ010000020.1:12839-16982 GCA_963643305.1 Eggerthellaceae bacterium | reverse complement strand
AGCAGCTACAGAGTAAAATTTACATACAAGGATACCGGCAAGGGGATACCGGAGAAGGATATTCCAAGAATATTTGAGAGGTTCTACAGGGTAGACAAAGGCAGAACAAGAAGGATGGGCGGCTCGGGATTAGGATTGGCCATAGTAAAGAATGCCGTACTCTATCACAGGGGTACCATCTCTGCCGAGAATGCTCCCGATGGAGGAATAATTTTTAAATTTGATCTGTTGTCATTGGATAAATTAGATCCTAATGTACCATACCAATATTAATTATTAATATACTATGAGAATACTTATAACAGCAGCCGAGCAGGAGGAGATAGATTGCGCCGTTTTTGCCCTGCGTAAATGCAAATGGGTTAGCGACACCCATACAATAGACTTTATGCTTACCGGAATAGGTGCAACATCAACGGCATATAGGGTTACAAGGCAGATCTATATGGCAAAGCAGGAGGGAAGACCATACGATATGGCATTGAATATAGGTATTGCCGGCAGTTTTGATATTGAGATGTTCCCATTGGGCAGTATAGGAGCTGTTGAGGCAGAGTATTTTGGAGATTTAGGGTTTGAGACATATACCGGCTTTCAGACACTTTTCGACCGTAAGATACTCGAATCCGAGACATTCCCGTACAGAGGAGGTGCACTCAGACAGTTACTCACCATGGAACATGCTCAAACAGAAGAGGTTAAATCTGTGGCTGAATGTATAGTCAGAATCTTGGAAACCACCCCTAAGGCAACAGGCGTAACCATGCAGACTGTATCGGGAAGTCCTAAAAAAGTAGAGATGATGCGTTCTATGTTCACACCCCAGATAGAGAGTATGGAGGGGGCAGCATTCTATTATATCTGCATATTGGAACATCTCCCGGCTATTGAACTGAGGAGCATATCCAATGAGGTTGGGGAGAGAAACCGGGATAAATGGGATATACCAAAGGCTCTTGGAGTTTTGGAATCCAGGATGGAGCAGTTCTTTAGAGATTTGGCTCTGCAGGGGTAATGGGATAAATAAAAATAGATAACTTTGCAAAAAAAAAAAAAAAAATGAGCATAATAACATGTAATAATGTTACTAAACGGTACGGTAACTTTACTGCACTGAACAATGTGTCGATAGAGATTCCGGAAGGGAAAATTTTTGGATTGCTTGGCCCAAATGGAGCCGGCAAGACCACCCTTATAAGAATGCTTAACCAGATTACAAGACCGGACGAAGGGGAGATTCTTTTTAAGGGGGAGCCTCTAAAGGAGACAGATGTAGAGCGTATAGGGTACCTCCCAGAGGAGAGGGGGCTGTATAAAAAGATGAAGGTTGGAGAGCAGGCGTTATATCTTGCCAGGCTGAAAGGTATAGATAAGGCAGAGGCGATGGAGAGATTAAAAGAGTGGTTTGTAAAGTTTGGGATTCAGGCTTGGTGGAACAAGAAGGTAGAGGAGCTTTCTAAAGGTATGGCACAGAAGGTACAATTTATAACCACCGTGCTTCACAAACCGCAGCTGATGATTTTAGATGAGCCGTTTTCCGGTTTTGACCCTGTGAATGTAAGTCTTATAAGAGATGAAATTCTAAAGATGAAGGATAACGGTGCAACAATCATACTCTCAACGCATAACATGGAATCTGTTGAGGAGCTTTGCGACAACATAGCGCTTATAAACAAAGCTAACCTTATTATTACAGGAAACACTGCGGAGATAAGAAGACAGTATGGGAAAAACGAGGTTGAAGTAAGATACCGAGGAGAGGAGATGAGCAGTAGCCAATACTATGATGTAGTTGAGGATAATGCAGAAAAATATGAGCGCAGGGCAATCCTTACAAGAAAGGAGAACGCCTCAAATGCCGCTATCCTCACAGCTCTTATGGATGCCGGTTGTGATATAGTTTCATATCAGGAGCTTATTCCAAGAATGAACGACATTTTTATAAAATTAGTTACTCAATAATTAAATCAGGCAGATATGAGCAGGAGTAAAATAGCAATTATAATAGGAAAGGAGTATGCTACAAGGGTAAAGAAGAAATCATTCATTTTAGTAACTCTTTTAACACCTCTTCTTTTGGCGGCATTGATGATAGTGCCCACGCTTATTATGCTTTATTCCGGAGATGAAAGCACAACAATAAGAGTTTCAGACAATTCCGGTGTTGCAATGCCATATTTTGAGAACACCAAAGAGGTTACCTATGAGGATATGGGCAGGTCGGATATAGAGACCATAAAGGAGAACTTTGAAAATTACGGTTCAGATATTGTGCTCTACATATCTCCGTTAGACAGTCTCAAAAATGCCTCAGTTGTGGCATTCTCCAATAAACAGATGAATTTAGACTTGCGGTTGTCAATTGGGAAGACCATATCCAAGGCTTTAGAAGACAATAAATTGGCTGCCTATAATATTCCCGATATAGATAAGATAATGGAAGAGGTAAAGACCGATATAACCATAAAGACATACGAGATAACGGAAAAGGGGGAGACAAAAGAGTCTAAAGTGGAGATATATATGGCAATAGGCTATGTTGCAAGTTTCCTTATCTATACGTTTGTCTTTATGTTTGGCAGTATGGTAATGAGGAGCGTTCTTGAGGAGAAGGGCAGCAGGATAGTTGAGGTTATTGTTTCATCCGTAAAACCTATGCAGCTCATGATGGGCAAGATAATAGGGGTGGCGCTTGTAGCCTTAACTCAGTTTTTTATATGGATTGCGCTCACATTGGCCATAGTTGTAGGTATTGGCTCTGCTACCGGTATAGCCGGAGTAGGCAGTGTAGATACAGAGCAGGTGCAGTTGGCAATGTCGGGCCAGATGGGTGGAGAGCAGATACAGGCAATCACAGAGAATATTGCGGCAAATGAAGATGGTCTGCAGTCATATCTTAATGCAATAAGGCAGGTTAATTTTGGGCAGATTCTCATTGTGTTTATCATATATTTCGTATTAGGATATCTGCTCTATGCAAGCATGTTTGCGGCAGTGGGAGCTGCGTGTGACAACGAAGCCGATACGCAGCAGTTGGTTTTGCCTATAACATTACCGCTCATAATAGGGCTGTTTATAATGCTGCATACTTTTCAGCATCCCGATAGCTTACTCTCGTTTTGGGGCAGCATGATTCCCTTTACCTCGCCTATGGTGATGATGGCAAGAATCTCATACGGTGTCCCTTTGTGGGAGCTTGCAGTATCTGTATGCGTGCTGATTGCCACTTTTGTATTTATAGCATATCTCTCCTCTAAAATATATAGAACCGGCATTCTTATGTACGGAAAGAAAAACGGATGGAAAGAGTTGCTTAAATGGTTGAAAAACAAATAAATGATATGAAGAGACAAAGAATAGGATATTTACTTTTAATATCTCTTTTCATAGTTGGCATTGTAATGCCTTATGATACCGTGGCGTCTGAGCCGCGAGGCAAGAAGAAAAGAGGCAGGGAGATAAGGATTGAATGGTCTCAAACAAAGATAGATTCAACATGGAATCCCTCTGTAGAGAATGCAGCAAGCCTTGTAATAAAGAGATACAAGCCCTCTGTAGATTCGTTGGATATGGTTGTAGGATATACCGGGAAGGAGCTTAGAAGAGGGGTGCCGGAGAGTCCTCTCTCTAATTTTGCAGCAGATATTGTACGCATCATCTCCAATGATTATCTAAAATCAAAGCAGTTGGGAGAGGTAGATCTTGCTCTTACAAACTTTGGCGGAATAAGGACCGACATAAAAGAGGGGGCCGTTACCGTATCTGATATCTTCTCTGTTTTTCCATTTGACAACAGGCTTGTTGTAATAGATATAAGAGGCAAGTATATAAAGGAGATAGTGGAGATGTTCATTGAGAATCACAGGATGGAGGCATTATCGGGAATAAGATTGGTAATACACAAGGACAAGAGCTATGACCTTACCATTGGCGGGCAACCTGTTGAGGATGAGAAGTTGTACAAGCTGGCAACTATAGATTTCATGCTTAACGGGGGAGACAAGGTTTATGCGTTACAGAAATGCGAGAATGTGTGTGAGACAAATATTGTTATGCGAGATGCGGTAATAAGATATTTTAAGGGGAAAGAGGCAGCCGGTGAGTTGATAGATTCAAATTGTGACGGCAGGGTTGTTTATGAAT
>CAVIKQ010000020.1:6078-12829 GCA_963643305.1 Eggerthellaceae bacterium | reverse complement strand
TTTATGATTAATAAGGTATATACTGTTTTATTGCTTTCTCTCTTTTTGGGAGCAGGCAGCCTGTGTGCTCAGGATCTTGTGATACTTCACACCAATGACACTCACAGCCAGATTGAACCTCAGACGGTTGGTGCAGACAAGGGGCTTGGAGGATATGAAAGGAGAGAAAATTATATAGAAAAGGTAAGAAAAGATTATCCTAATGTACTGTTGATGGATGCCGGAGACTATAGTCAGGGTACACCATATTTCACACTCTTTAAAGGTGATGTTGAGATAGAGCTTATGAATGCATTGGGCTATGATGTTGCAACAATAGGCAATCATGAGTTTGACAATGGCACGGCAGAGCTTGCCAGAAGGGTAAAGATGGCCTCTTTTCCAATAGTCTGTGCAAACTATAACTTTGCAGGAACAGCATTGGACGGGGTTATTAAACCGTATGCAATTATAGAGAAAGGGGGGATTAAAATAGGTGTAATAGGGGTACTTACAGATATAATCTCCTTGGTAAGTCCCAAGAATGTAGAGGGGATAAAGTATATGGAACCTTATGATATTGTAAACAGGCTTGCCCACAAGCTAAAAAGCAAGGATAAATGCAATTTGGTAATATTGCTGTCACATCTTGGGTTCGACAACGGATCTCAGCATGCTCCCTCCGAT
This sequence comes from Eggerthellaceae bacterium, assembly GCA_963643305.1. Lineage (GTDB taxonomy): Bacteria > Bacteroidota > Bacteroidia > Bacteroidales > UBA932 > Egerieousia. The sequence goes on along the minus strand of CAVIKQ010000020.1, from coordinate 12,163 downwards.
GACATGGTTGCAGCGCAGAGCAAAGATATAGATATTATAATTGGAGGACATTCGCATACATACATTACAGAGAAAAAACTTGTACCTAACAAAAACGGTAAAGACGTTGTTATTGTAACAGCCAATGAGAAAGGAAATTATGTTGGGAAACTGGACCTCTATCTATAACAACGGCCGTTATCTGCTCCTGGCAATCCTCTTTTTTGCTGCTCTCCTGCTTGTAAGCAACTGTTCCTACAAACAGCGCAAGGCAGATAGGGAGAGGGCAGAGTTGGAGGAGACGATAAATACTTTTCTTACAATTAACGGCAGAACGCAGTTAGGCAACCATTCAAAGGTATTCAGAACGGCTCTTGATTTACGCTCAAAAGCAGTGGAGATTGCAGATACTGTAGCAATTGTAAGGATTACATCATACATCTGTGCAAGATACAGATCTATAGGAGATTATATAAACGCGCTCAAGTATCTTAATCTCATACCTGTCTCTTCTGACAGTACGGCTATGAATATAGCCTATAGAAAAGTTGTTTTATTCAAGAAACTGAACCAGTTAGACAGTGCGCTTTACTATAATGAAAAGGCATTGCAATATGGTATTGCGGAGAATGTATGTGATGCCACATTCGGAGATATATATCTTAGAATGGATTCATTAGACAAGGCAGAGTTCTACCTCTCTAAATCCATAAGGGAGAACGGGCTTAACGCAAAACCATATTTAGATCTTGCAATACTTTACGATAAAAAGGGGGATTACAACAAGACAGAGGAGATATACAATATAGTAAATAATATATCCAATACAGGAAAGTCCAATAATAAAGGCTTTCTCGTAGCGGTCATATACAGCTACAATTATGCAAGATACCTTGTTGGGCAGGGGAGATGCAGCGAAGCAGAAAAAATATTAAGTGAGAGCTGTAAATCTTACAATGAAGTCTCCTACAATAAATTGTATCAAGGCAAGACACTTCCGTTCAACAAGTACTACATAACATCGTTAGAGTTGTTGGATTCCCTTTATAACTGTAAAAAGAATATTTCGGCTAATTTACGGCTCAGTGTAAAGGATTCTTTGTTGTCTGCCAAGAAACGCTATGATGACTATTACAAGAACAGGGGGATAGATAATTCCTATATTTTTGACAAGATAAAGAGTGAACATGACAAGGCGTTAGAAGATGCAAAGTACAAGAAACGGGTCTTTATAATTACCATGGTTGTATCTGTCTACTTTTTTATTGCATTTATCCTATCTATATTTCTGTACTATAAAAAGAAGAATAAGGATAAAAACAGAATTATTGTAAAGGAGGCAGAGAGGAAGACAAAATCTATAGGCTCTGCAGCCCATGACAATAGCTGTACAATAAAACAGAAGGATGCAGAGGGGAAATATATAGTTCTTTTCAGGCAGATTGAGAGACTGTTAGAAGAGGAGGAGATTTTTAAGAATGACAGCCTTAACCGTAAACAGCTGGCTATGATGCTTGGAACAAACGAGAATTATGTGCAGACAGCCATTAGACTGTATGCCAATGGGATAACGGTTTCAGACTATATTAATTCCTATCGTATCAGATACGCTTGCGAATATATAGAGGAGAATCCTAAAGCAAAGGTAATAGATATTGCCTGTTCTTGCGGATTTACAAACAGAGATACATTCTACAAGACATTTGAAAGGATTATGCAGGTTACTTTTGGAGAATATAGGGAGATTAAGGGTCTCTGACACTTTTTACGCTTGCCAAACCAAAACAGCTTCTAAAAAAATAATTAATTTTGCAGACTGAATAAAAGAAGATCTAATGACCGACAAAGAAAAACACGCAGTGGCTACCCCCTTGGATTATACAGAAGATTCGTTTGAGACCCTGAGCTGGAACATGCATATCCGTAAACGTTCCGGCATGTACATAGGAAAATTAGGAGACGGTTCATCTCCCGATGACGGAATATATATCCTGTTTAAAGAGATAGTAGACAATGCAATAGATGAGTTTATAATGGGGTATGGCAAGGTTGTGAATATAACATTGGAGGATGATGTTGTGGCGGTAAGGGATTATGGCAGGGGAATACCATTGGGAAAGGTGATAGATGCTGTTAGTGTCATGAATACGGGTGCAAAGTACGGCAGTGCCGCATTCTCCAAATCTGTGGGGCTTAACGGAGTTGGCAGCAAGGCGGTTAATGCCACATCCATAGAGTTTTATGTACAGTCATTCAGGAATGGGGAGACAACCTGGGCATCCTTCTCCGAGGGAGAGCTGTTAGATAGCGGGCATGGACTTACAACCGAGAAAGACGGCACCTTTGTAAGGTACAAGGCAGACCCCACATTGTACGAGAACTACTCATACAATATGGAGTATATAGAGACCATGCTGAAAAACTACTCCTACCTCAACACCGGTCTTACCTTTAACTTTAACGGAAGAGAGTTCAAATCCAAAAACGGTTTGCTCGACCTTATCAATGAAAACCTCTCCGAGACACCGCTTTATCCCCCAATTCATCTGTCGGGACAGGATATAGAGATAGTAATGACTCACGGAACAGAGAATGGAGAGAATATAAGCTCATTTGTAAACGGACAGAATACAATACATGGAGGAACGCACCTTGCCGCCTTTAGAGAGGCTGTTGCAAAGACAATAAAAGACTTTTTCAAAAAAGACTTTGACCCTAAGGATGTAAGGCAATCTATAGTAGGAGCCATAAGTATAAAGATAATAGAACCGTCGTTTTCTAACCAGACAAAGACCTTTCTGAATTCAAAAGATATAGCTCCGGGAGGTGTTGGCGTAAGGAATTTTATAGGCGATTTTATCTCTGAGAATTTAGATAACTATCTTCATAAGAACCCAAAGGTGGCCGAGATACTGTTAAAGAAGATTTTAGATTCGGAAAAGGAGAGGAAGGCCATAAGCGGAATACAGAAACTTGCAAGGGAAAAGGCAAAGAAGAACAATCTGAACATAAAGAAACTGAAGGATTGCAGACTGCACTTTGGAGACAAAGACTCAAAAAACATAGACACAATGCTCTTTATAACTGAGGGAGACTCTGCAAGCGGTTCTATATCAAAGAGCAGGGATGTGAATACCCAGGCCGTGTTCAGTCTTAGGGGAAAGCCTCTCAACAGTTATGGGATGAGCAAGAAGATAGTATATGACAATGACGAGTTCTATATGTTGCAGGCCGCACTCAATATAGAAGAAGATTTGGAGAATTTAAGATACAACAAGGTTGTCATAGCAACAGATGCAGATGTAGACGGTATGCATATAAGGCTGCTGCTCTTAACATTCTTCCTCCAGTTCTTTCCGGATCTCATAAGACAGGGGCATCTCTATATACTTCAAACACCGCTCTTTAGGGTTAGGAACAAGAAAGAGGTGCATTATTGCTATACAGCAGAGGAGAAGGAGAAAGCTATAAAAAGCGTAGGCAAGAATCCGGAGATAACAAGATTCAAAGGACTTGGAGAGATTTCTCCCGATGAGTTTAAATTCTTCATAGGAGATGATATAAGATTAGACAGAGTAAGATTGAGCAAAGATGATACCGTTCCGGAACTGCTGGAGTTCTATATGGGAAAGAACAGCATTGAAAGGCAGAATTTTATAAAATCCAATCTGAGAAGCGATCTGATACTCGAAGAGCTGGCAGAGGCTGCTCATATTGATATGGAGGTGTAACAGTTATGAGATTAAAACAGAGAATTTGTAAGATATTGCTTAAAATGATGGGCTGGAGAGTTATAGGAGGGGTAGTGCCGGAGGATAAAGCCATTATTCTGGGGGTTCCCCATACATCTGCAAAGGATTTTTTGGTATCCTACATCTTTTATTCTGCGGTAGGCGGAACAGCCAATGTTATGATTAAGAAAGAGTTCTTTTTCTGGCCTATGGGATATATACTCAGGTCGTTGGGGGCTGTTCCCGTAGACAGAAAACATGGAGCAGGTGTTGCAAAGCAGATGATAGATGAGATGAACAGAGCAAAGCGGATGCATCTTGCCATTGCACCGGAGGGTACAAGAAAAAGGACTGTAAAATGGAAAACAGGGTTTCATACAATTGCAAAGGCCACAGGTGCTGCCGTATATTTGGGGTACTTTGATTGGGGCACCAAGCGAGTAAGTGCCGGAGAACGGTTTGAAATATCTGACAATGCCAAGGAGGACTTAGAGAAAATAAAGGCCATATACAGAACAATGAATCTTACAGGCAAACATAAAGACTGTTTTTCAACCGATCCGCTTAATGCCAATGTATAAAAACAGGAATAATTGCTCTTGTAACCATTTTAATTATAGCGAATTACAAATATTATACACATAATTTCTAATTTTATACACCTCTTTTTTGCCTAATTGCTACATTTGTCAACGGATAGAAAAGTAGTTAATATAATTGGTTTAACACTTTACAGATCGTTGGTTACATCTTAAGTTAATCAGGTGAAAAGATTCGTAATTAGAGGTGCTTAGAGTTAGAGGGTAAGCACCTCTTGATTTTTATCTGCCGGCAACAATATTTTTTGAGATTAAAAGCTCTGCAATCTGAACGGCATTTGTTGCCGCCCCCTTTCTAAGATTATCGCTAACGCACCATAAATTTACAGAATTGGGCAGTGTTGGGTCAATCCTTACCCTGCCAACAAATACAGAGTCGCTATTGTGAGCAAATAACGGCATAGGATATGGCAAGCCGTTACTGTTGAAACTGAAATCTGCGATTTTCACCCCTTTTGTATTGTGCAGCGTTTCAAATACTCCGTTTAAGGTAATCTCCTTCTCAAATTCTATGTTAAGAGATTCGGAGTGCCCCCCTGTTACAGGAATCCTAACAGCAGTAGGAGAGACAGCAATCTTATCTGACAATATCTTGTGAGTTTCGTTAACCATCTTCATCTCCTCCTTAGTGTAGCCGTTGTCAAGAAACGAATCTATATGAGGAAGAACGTTGAGATCTATCCTGTACGGGTAGGCAGCAGCCTGTATCTCCTTTCCCTCTCTCTCTGCAAACAGTTGGTCAACAGCTTTTTGTCCTGTTCCGGTTACAGATTGATAAGTAGAGACTACTATCCTCTTTATATTAAATCTTTCGTGCAACCGGCAAACGGCAACAAGCATCTGAATTGTGGAGCAGTTAGGATTTGCAATAATGTAATCCTCTTTTGTAAGAATATCCCCGTTTATTTCCGGTATTATCAGTTTTTTGTCCGGGTCCATCCTCCAGCAGGATGAATTGTCTATAACACGGCAACCTGCCTTTGCAAATTTGGGCGCCCACTCCTTAGAAACATCGCTTCCTGCCGAGAAAAGGGCAATGTCCGGTTTGGCAGAAACCCCCTCCTCAAGAGAAACAACACTATATCCCCTGCCATTATAATTTATTATCTTCCCCACAGATTTTTCAGAGGCTACAGGGACAAGCTCGCTAACAGGAAAACTCCTCTCCTGCAGTATCTTTACCATATTTCTGCCAACCAATCCTGTGGCACCAACAACAGCTACTTTCATATAATCTATTAGTTAATTTTTTAATTAATACTCATAATATCATGCAATAATCCTTGTGCCGTCTGTCTTGTGCCGGCACCTGCCCCTTTAATTACAATCCCGTTAGGGTAGAGGTCGGTTTTTATTATAATGCAGTTGTCTGTTTCATCTACATTATAGAACGGATGGTCTGCCGGATATTCCCTTAACGCTATGCTATAACGCCCATCTGAATATTCAGCCGTATAACGTAATCTCTTGCCCTTCTCAGCGGCTTTGCCATATATATCCTTTATGGTCTCCTCATACCTTTCAAGCAGACTGTAGAACTCTGCCGAACAGCTGTTGAAGTTTGGAGAGCTTTCTATATCAAGCAGTTGCTGTAGAAGTGGCGCTGAAAAATCTATATTGGCTCTCTCTATATACATATCTGCACAACGGCACATAATAAGGAACTTGCGTAAAACATCGGTTCCTCCAAGGTCTATGCGCGGATCCGGTTCTGCGTACCCCTCGTTAACGGCATCTCTTACCAACCGGCCAAACGGAACCTGCCCGTCATATCTG
>CAVIKQ010000020.1:0-6068 GCA_963643305.1 Eggerthellaceae bacterium | reverse complement strand
GATAGTTGAGAGTACCGGAGAGTATCCCCTCAATAGAGACAATGGTATCGCCGCTATTAATAATCTGCCTTATGGTAGACAAAACAGGCAGAGCTGCACCTACTGTAGTTTCATATTTGTAGTTTACCCCCTCATTAAGAGCAATATCTGCAAGTTGTTTAAAGTAATCAGATGAGAGAGAGTTTGCAATTTTGTTACAAGCCACTACAGAAACCTTATGCTTGAACAGTTCTATATATCGTCCGCTTATATCTCTGTTGGCGGTGCAATCTACAAATACGGCATTCCCTAATGAGCGGGTTGCTACATACTCTATAAAATCATCCTTGGCAAGTTTTTGAGAATCAGACATATTCTGTAACAGTTCATTGTAGTGTAAAGGATCTTTAACATACCCCTTACTGTTTGCAACCGCTCTAATGCAAAGCTCCACTTTATATCTCTCCTTTAGCTTGGCGGCATTGTTGTATATCATTGCGGCCAAGGCTTTTCCAACACCTCCAAAACCGCAGATGTAAAGATTTATCTTTCTATGGCAATCAGAGAAAAATTCGTTGTGGATGGCTCTTATTGCATCACTTGCGTATGTTGTTGCAACAACGGCAGATACATTTTTTTCAGAGGACCCCTGTGCTATTGCCCTAATGCAGATTCCCTCTCTCCCAAGTGCTTCAAACATGTGACCGCTTGCTCCGGCCTGATTTTTCATGTCATCCCCCACAAGGGAGATAATAGAAAATCCCTTTTCAACGCGCAACGGGTCTACCTTACCTAATGAAATCTCGTACGCAAACAGCTCATCTGCTGCTCTTTTGGCCCGGTCTGCATCTGCCTGAGGAATTGCTATGCACATTGTATGTACACTCGAAGCCTGGGTTATTAATATTATGTTTATGTTGTTTTTGGCCAATATATCAAATAATCTGCTCGAATAGCCGGGAATGCCTACCATTCCGCTTCCCTCCATACTTAGGAGAGCAATATTGTCTGTACTCGATATTCCCCTTATCTTATTCTTGCCGTGAGGAGGATCTGCCTCTATCAGCGTACCGGAATCGTTGGGATAGAAAGTGTTTTTTACATATATTGGGATGCGTTGTTTTACAACAGGCTGTATTGTAGGTGGATATACCACTTTTGCTCCAAAATGAGAAAGCTCAAGCGCCTCTTTGTAAGAGATGTTCCTTATTGGGGTTGCATCCTTTACAATCCTTGGATCTGCTGTCATCATTCCGCACACATCTGTCCATATTTCAAGAGCCCGTGCCCCTGTACCTGCGGCAAGAATAGATGCGGTATAGTCAGAGCCGCCACGTCCTAATGTTACTGTTCTGCCATACATATCAGCAGCTATAAATCCCGGAACAATGTATAAATCAGCTGTGTCGTCATTAAAGAACCTTGCTGTTTGAGCAGAGGTAATCTTTTCGTTTACAACGTTTTTGTCATTAAACCTCTCTGTGAGTATAAGTTCTCTTGCATCTTTCCATTTGTGGCTTATGTTCAACTGCTTGAGTTTGGCGCTTATTATCTTTGTAGAGAGCAGTTCGCCAAAGCTCATAATGTGATCCAGACTGTATGATGTAAGCTCTTTAAGCAGAAAGACCCCTTTGCAAATCTCGCTTAATGTGCAGAACAGAGAATCGCAGGTGACTGTCACCTCCTTGCGTTCAAACCTGTTCTCAAAAAGTTCTTCAATTATTTTATGGTGTTTCTCCCTAAGGTTGTCTATTTCTGATATATATGAACTATCCCCATTTTTTGCCATCTCTCCAATTGCTATAAGAGAGTCTGTACAACCGCTAACAGCAGATGATACAACAATAGTCCTGTCTCTGTTTACGGCATCCTTTACTATCTCTATAACCTTTTTTATGTTGGCGGCATCTGCAACAGATGACCCTCCGAATTTTAATACATGCATAGTAAACGTCTTATTCTTAGGTAATTATATAAATGCTTCAAGTATTAGTTCCAACTGCTCCTTTTCGAGCAGAAATCCGTCATGTCCAAATAGTGATTTTATCTCCCGATATTCTCCGTATGGAAGCATCTCTGCCATCTGTTTCACTTCTGCGGCAGGGAAAAGATAGTCTGAATCTATTCCAATACAAAGAACAGGTATCTCTATTGCGGCAAGAGCCTTTGCAATTCCGCCACGCCCTCTCCCAATGTTGTGAGAATCGGTTAGATTTAACATACTTAGATATGAGTATGCATCAAACCTGTCGGCCAATTTTTTCCCCTGATACCTCTGATATGAGATAGCTCTGTGGTCAAACAGAACATCTTTGTCGTCCGGTTGAGAGCTACAGTAACCTGCATAGCTTCTGTACGATATAAGTGCAATGCTCCTTGCTGCGGCCAACCCCTTCTTGCCCCCCTCTATATCTTTGGCCTCGGCAAATGACCTGTCTGCAAACAGTGTCATCCTTTGAGATTCATTAAACGCCACTCCCCAAGGGGAGATTTTTGCGTTTGTGGCAATCAGGGCTACACGCTTTATATCAACAATATTGCTTGCTTTAAAGGAATAAGCCCACTCTATGGCTTGAAATCCCCCAACAGAGCCGCCTATAAGCAGATCTATCTCGCTTATTCCTATGCCGGCCGCTAAAATCTCCATCTGTTTAACAATATCCCTCACTGTTAACATAGGAAAATCCAACAGAAACGGCTTGCCGTTACGTGCAGAGGATGATGGGCCGGTACTGCCGTAGCATGAGCCTAATACATTGGCACAGACCACGGTGTATCTGTCTGTATCAAACAGCCTGCCTTTTCCCACAACTATATCCCACCAGTCGGACGGATCTGAATTGGCTGTAAGTGCGTGAGTTATCCAGATAACTTTTCTCTTTGAGGAGGTGTCGTTATCGGATATATGATAGCATATTTCAATATTGTCAAATGTATAGCCGCATTCCGTTGTAAACGGTGTATTTACAATCAACTTTTTCTTTATCATGGGGAGCCTGTCTGTTACAGATGTGAAAGAGCTTGCCTGAAATCGGCAATTATATCCTCAATATCCTCTATGCCAATACTTAACCTTATGGTGCCTGGTTTAAGCCCAACCTTCTCCAACTCCTCTTTTGTCAATTGAGCATGAATGGTACTTGCCGGATGCGAAACCAATGTCCTGTTGTCTCCAAGGTTTGCTGTTAGTGTTATCAGCTTTAATGATTCCACTATCTTAACGGTCTCCTCCTTAGTGTAGTTAAGATCTGCTGTAAAGACAGCTCCAAATCCATGTCTCAGATATTTTTTGGCATTCTTGTATGACGGATGCTCTGCGAGACCGGGATAATTGACCCTGTCTGCTTCCGGTTGCTCCTGCAGCCATTTTGTAAATTTCAGTGTGTTGTCTGCCGCTCTCTGCGCCCTTAAAGACAACGTTTCGCATCCGGTTAGGAGCAGAAAGGCATTGAAAGGGGAGAGGGAACAGCCGTAGTCTCTTAATGTTGTGCATCTTACTCTTGCAGCAAAGGCACTGTTGCCAAACTCTTTAAAGAAGGAGATTCCGTGATAAGACTCATCGGGAAGTACAAATGATTCAAATTTGCCATTGTCCCAATTGAAATTACCGCAGTCTACAATGACTCCTGCCAAAGAGTTGCCGTGTCCTCCAATCGATTTGGTTGCAGAGTGTACTATGATGTTTGCTCCAAAATCTTTAGGTCTGCAGATATAACCGCCGCACCCCAATGTGTTATCTACAATTAAAGGAATCCGGTGCTTTTTGCAGACTGCCGATACGGTCTCAAAATCCGGGACAGAGAAATCTGAATTTGCAATTGTCTCAACATAAACGGCTTTGGTCTTTTCATCTATCAGCTCCTCTATATCATCTCCGCAGATACCTCTGCCTGCAGGAATATCTTTTTTAGGGAACCTTACCGTTACTCCCAACTTTTTCAGAGACTGTTTGAAATAGTTGTATGTTCCACCATAGAGGGCTGCCGAGCTTATGATGTTGTCTCCGGTTTCGCACAGGGTTGCAATTGCAAGGAGCTCTGCACTCATTCCGCTTGATGTGGCTACCGCTGCGGAGCCTCCCTCTAATGCAGCTACTCTCTGCTCAAATGCGTTTACTGTGGGGTTGTTCAACCTTGTGTATATGTATCCCGATTCCTTTAAGGCAAAGAGATTGCCTGCATGTTCAATTGTATGAAAATCGTAAGCGGTTGTCTGAAAAATTGGTACTGCAATAGCACCGGTGGCTTTGTCTGATTGTTGTCCTGCATGAAGCTGCAAGGTGTCAAATTTATAGTTGCACATGATAATATCCTGTTTTTTGTTTAACCTTTAGAGGTTGCTTAGAACTAACCTCTTTAAAAACTTGTCTAATGGAATGGGGCACGCAGAATCCCTCTGCATAAATCCCCTTGGGGAAACATTATAGCAGCATCTTAACGATGCATTCGCATGGACATCATCATAGAACCGCACATAACCGCCATCTCTGCAGAAAGGGTTGCAGAGGAGATCTGGTTAGAGTAATATGTGCAGTTGCTCTTTTTCATATCGGGAACAAAAGTAGAAAAAAATCCGGCCATCTGACCGGATTCCCTGTTTTTTGTTGTAAAGGTTACATTTTTGTTAACTCCGTTTCTAACTGTTTTACAGAGGAGATTTTGTCTGTGTATATGCAAGGCCCTGTAATACAGCCACCTTCGCACGCCATAACCTCCATGAACGGAGCAGGTGCCTTTCCTGTCTTGGCATACACCTTTAACATTGCAATATTCTTTTTGGTAAGATTTGAGACCTGCAGATATTTGAGATCGGGATTCTTAAGGTAGTTCTTTACAGCTGTGGCAACCCCTGTACTCTTGGCGTATGCGTATGAGTCCTTGTCTGCCCTTGTAGCAGGTGTGTATGGCTCAACCTTATCGAAATCTATTTCAAAACCGACAAACAGAGACCCTATCTCTTCAAAGGTAAGTACGTAGTCTACATTAGGATTGTCTCTTCCCTCCTTTCTCTTTGCAATACAAGGCCCAATGAATACCGTCTTTGCATTGGGATATTTCTCCTTAGCAATCTGCGCTGTATAGTACATTGGAGAGCCTGCGTGAGATATATATTTTACAATATCGGGAATATGCTTCTTTGCTGCCTGAACATACGCCGGACAACAACTGGTTGTCATGAACGGATCTCCTCCCTGCAGTCTCTCAAGCAGCTCAGGACCCTCTGTCTTTGTTGTTACCATTGCACCTTGCGCCACCTCTATAATATCTGCAAAACCAATCTGCCTTAGAGCCCCGTATATCTTTTCTATAGGTACATTGTACTGCCCTAAAATTGCCGGAGCAACCATGGCTACCACCTGTTCCCCCTTTCTTATAGATTGCAGTATGTCAAACATCTGTGATATTTCAAAGATAGCTCCAAAAGGGCATGCGTTAAGGCATTTTCCGCAGTAGATACATTTGGATTCATCTATATGCTCTATGCCGTACTCATCCTTTGTTATGGCCTTTACAGGACAAACCTCCTCGCATGGCACAGGTATATACACAATTGCGTGATATGGGCAGCTCTGCTGGCATTTTCCGCAGCTTATACAGAGTTCATGATCTATCTCGGCCTGACCTTTATTATTAAAATTAATGGCATCTTTTGGACAGTTCATGTAGCAGCTTCTTGCAACGCACCCCCTGCAGAGATTGGTAATCTCATAATTTACCTGCACACAGGATGAACATGCCTCGTCTATTACGCACATTATGTTCTCCTTCTCTATACCGGTTCTCTCCATTGCCTTTTGGGCATAGTACGATAGCGGTATAAGTTCGTCCGTTTCATCTGTCATATCATATCCGAGCAGCGGCAGAGACTTGTATTTCCATACAGCACGCTCCTTATGAACGCAGCAACGCCCTTTAACCTTTGATTTTCTTGGAGACAACTTTATGGGAAGATGGTCTATCTCATCAACGATATTACCCTCTTTCCACATTTTTATAAGTTTTGCGAGCAATCCGTGCCGCACAATCATCACGTTGTTAGTAAACGCCATATTTTAATATAAAAATAAGAAGACAAAAAGATTTAGTTTT
>CAVIKQ010000019.1:0-18600 GCA_963643305.1 Eggerthellaceae bacterium | reverse complement strand
TCGTAACAAGGTAGCCGTACCGGAAGGTGTGGCTGGAACACCTCCTTTTTGGAGCTGTAAACGACTGTAGAGATTTATCTCTGCTTCTCACTTAATTTAATGCTATTATATATATAGTCTCGTAGCTCAGTTGGTTAGAGCACCACACTGATAATGTGGGGGTCCGCGGTTCAAGTCCGCGCGGGACTACCTCCTTGGGGGACTAGCTCAGTTGGCTAGAGCACCTGCTTTGCAAGCAGGGGGTCAAGGGTTCGACTCCCTTGTTCTCCACCTTATAGAGACCACTATTCAGGAAAGGGTTTGTTAATGCATAAGCCCTTTCCTGTTTTTCTATACTGTTGCAATTCTTTCATATTCTTACTACTTTTGCCGGCGTAAATATATTCGTATAACCTATGTCAGCAAAAATTAACTGCTTTGTTCCTTTTAAAGACAAAGCTCAAGTGCAAGAAACTCTTAACAATTTAAAAAAGAACAACTTAGTTTCTAAAATCTATCTTCTGTCAACAGAGAATAACGTAAGCGAATTTGAGGGTTGCAAGGTAATTGCAACAGACGGTCTTAACAGTACCGCCACAATGAAGGCTGTTGCAGCCGCCTCCAACGCCGAGTTCAGCTTGCTCTACACAAAATACACAACTTTGAGCATGGGCTATTTTGCCCTTGAAAGAATGGTAGGAATAGCAGAGGATTCTATGGCAGCAATGTTATATGCAGACCATTATCAGTTTAAGGAGGGTAAGAAACAGATTGCTCCGGTTATAGACTATCAGTTTGGAGCATTAAGGGACGACTTTAACTTTGGCTCTGTGCTCTTCTTTAGAGCATCTGCACTAAAAGAGGCTGTTGCAGCCCTCAAACAGGATTATAAATTTGCCGGGCTGTACGATACAAGGCTCAAACTCTCTCAGAAAGGCTCATTGGTACATGTCAACGAGTACCTTTATTCAGAGATTGAACACGATACAAGAAAATCGGGAGAAAAGATTTTCGATTATGTAGACCCTAAGAACCGAGGCGTTCAGATAGAGATGGAACAGGCTTGTACAGAGCATCTTAAAGAGATAGGCGGCTATCTTGCCCCAAATTTCAAACATATAGAATTCAGCAAGGCAAACTTTGAGTACGAAGCCTCTGTAATCATTCCGGTATTCAACAGAATAAGAACCATAAAAGATGCCATAAAATCTGTTTTGGCACAGCAGACCAATTTCAAGTTCAACCTTATCATAGTAGACAATCACTCAACAGACGGCACTACGGCAGCAATTGACGAGTTTGCATCTGACGAGAGACTGATTCATATAGTTCCCAATCGTAACGACCTTGGCATTGGCGGCTGCTGGAATACAGGAGTTAACCACGCCAAATGCGGCAAATTTGCAATCCAATTGGATTCAGACGATGTTTATTCTGGTCCCGATACCTTACAGAAGATAGTAAATGCCTTCTACGAGCAGAACTGTGCAATGGTTGTGGGCACCTATATGATGACCAATTTCAATATGGAGATGATTGCTCCCGGCATTATAGACCACAAAGAGTGGACCCCTGAAAACGGAAGAAACAATGCCCTTAGAATTAACGGATTAGGCGCACCACGCGCATTCTACACACCGTTGCTGAGAGAGATAAAACTCCCTAATACAAGTTACGGAGAGGATTACGCTTTAGGTCTCAGATTTTCAAGAGAGTACCAGATTGGCAGAATATACGATGTCCTTTATAACTGCCGCAGATGGGACGACAACTCAGATGCCTCCTTAGATGTGGTAAAGATGAATGCCAACAACCTGTACAAAGACCGTATCCGTACATGGGAGCTTATGGCCAGGGTAAGAATGCAGAAATAAAAGAGGGGCATAAGATGAAACTGAATAAAGAGGTAGCGCAACTGTTTGCAGACCAGCTCTCTGTATGGGAGCAGGCAAAGGGCAACTACGATGCGCTAAGTCATATAAAGGTAAAAGAGGAACCTGTTAACGGAGTCCCTTTTAAGGTGCAGTTCAACCCTGCAAGAATAGTCTCTTCGGCAGCAAAGGTAGACCCTAAATCTATAAAAGAGCGCAAGTGTTTTCTCTGCGCCGCCAACCGCCCGTCAGTTCAGAAAGGGATAGATTTCAAAGGAGAAGCCGCCACATACGAGATACTTTTAAATCCGTTTCCTATTTTTCCAAAACATCTTACACTTCCCGATAAAATACACACACGTCAGCAGATAAGCGGAAGATATGCAGATATGTTAGAACTTGCATATACCATTGATGATTTTGTACTCTTCTATAATGGACCCAAATGCGGAGCATCTGCACCGGATCACATGCACTTTCAGGCAGGCAACAAAGGCTTTCTCCCATTAGAGAAGCTGCTTTGCAATGCAGAGGGAGCTGTAAATGAAGAGCTTGTAGGAAAGCAGCATAAGATGAACAATTTTAAGGGTGGAGAGCTTTATACCATTGAACATATTGTGCCCGGAACCCTGCTCTTTACCGGCAAAGATAAATCGGGAATGGTTGCAGAGTTTGAGAAGATATGCTCCTTTATCCCTGTAAAAGAGGGGGAATGGGAGCCTATGATGAATGTAATAACCTGGTTTGGCCATAACGCATGGTTCACACTTCTCTTTATAAGAGGCAAGCACAGGCCTGCATGCTATTTTGCAGAGGGGGAAGAGAATATGCTGCTAAGCCCTGCATCTGTAGATTTGGGAGGGGTATTCATTACCCCTTTGGAGAAAGATTTTGGCAGATTGAACGGAGCAATGGTTGAGTCTGTACTTAAAGAGATTGCTGTAGAGAGCAAGTTCATGGGAGAAATTGATGATAAACTAAAACAACTATAACTATGTCAGATAGAGCACAACCCAATGTCCACGTTGGCATAATGCACGGCAAGGAGATAAAGTTTGACCTTATTGTACCATGCTATGTTAAGGATGTAAAGGAGAACAGCCTTAAAGCCTCATTCCAGACCTCAATGGGGGAACAGTCTGCAAGATATGCAAACGGCCTTATTGAATGGAACGGAGACCTCTACAGAGAGCTTAATTTTATACCATACGCAAATGTAGATATAGAGAAGGAGGGGGAGATGGAGCCGTCAATGGAGTGTGTAGATAAGGATTACGGTACATTCTGGCTTAGAGATGTAACTATTGGGGTAAATTTCCATTGGGAGAGAAAAGAGAATCAGAAATTCGGAGGGTTTCTCAAGCTGATAATAGAGAATGAGGAGATTACGGCAATTAACGTCATAGGGGTAGAGGACTATCTTACAAGTGTAATATCATCTGAGATGAGCGCCACCGCATCTGAGGAGTTGCTAAAGGCGCACGCAGTCATATCAAGGAGCTGGCTGCTTGCCCAGATAGACAAGAACAAGGAGTTGGTAGAGACAAAGGAGAACTACTCTGCATTCACTCAAACAGAGGAGGAGCTTATAAGATGGTATGACCGCGAGGATCATACAAATTTCGATGTCTGTGCAGATGATCACTGCCAGAGATACCAGGGGCTTACAAGAGCCTCTACAGAGAGGGTAAAGGTTGCCATAGATGAGACATGGGGGGAGCTGCTCATGAATGGCAGCAAGATTTGCGATGCCCGTTTCTCAAAATGTTGCGGAGGTGTTGTAGAGGAGTTCCAGAACTGCTGGGAGGATGTAAAACATCCATATCTTGTGGCTCTAAGAGATACTGCAAACGAACAGGATTTTCCTAACCTTACAATAGAGGAGAATGCACGCAAGTGGATACTTTCAGACCCGCAGGCATTCTGCAATACCCACAACACGCATGTTTTGTCTCAGGTGCTTAACAACTACGACCAGGAGACAACAAACTTTTATCGTTGGGAGGTAGAGTACACACAGGATGAACTATCGGCCCTTATCTTAAAGAGGAGCGGCATAGATTATGGCGGAATCATAGACCTTGTTCCTGTAGAGAGAGGAACATCGGGACGTCTTATAAAATTAAAGATAGTGGGAACCAAGAGGAGCTATACAATAGGCAAGGAGTTGGAGATTAGGAGAACCCTTTCTGAGTCTCACCTTTACAGCTCTGCCTTTGTTGTAGAGAGGGTTGGAGAGACAGAGAGAGCAGGGGTAAAGCTCCCCGGCAAGTTTGTAATAAAAGGAGCAGGTTGGGGACATGGCGTTGGCTTGTGCCAGATTGGAGCGGCCGTAATGGGGGAGCAGGGGTACAAGTACAAGGAGATATTAGGCCATTATTTCCCCGGAGCCTCAATAGAGAGACGTTATTAAGAGATTATTATACAATTGTGTCATGACTAATAAACAATCTAAGAAAACCAGCCCGTGGGCATGGATTCCCACCCTATATTTTGCGCAGGGACTGCCGTATGTGGCGGTAATGACTATCTCTGTCATTATGTACAAACGTTTGGGGATGTCAAATACAGATATTGCCCTCTACACAGGTTGGTTGGGTCTGCCTTGGGTAATCAAGCCTTTCTGGAGCCCGTTTGTAGATATTATAAAGACCAAACGTTGGTGGACCTTAACAATGCAGTGGATTATTGCCATTGCCCTTGCAGGAATTGCATTTACCCTTCCTACAGACTTTTATGTACAGTTTACCTTAGCCATATTCATGCTAATGGGGTTTGCCTCTGCCACTCACGATATTGCCGCAGACGGATACTATATGCTTGCGCTTACAGAGCATGAACAGTCTCTGTATGTGGGGATAAGAAGTACATTCTACAGAATAGCCACTGTTATGGGGCAGGGACTGCTTGTTATTCTTGCCGGATTGATAGAGATGA
Organism: Eggerthellaceae bacterium; assembly: GCA_963643305.1. GTDB lineage: Bacteria > Bacteroidota > Bacteroidia > Bacteroidales > UBA932 > Egerieousia. Next base: position 13,813 of record CAVIKQ010000019.1, on the reverse strand, counting down.
ATTCGGGGCTTGAACCTCTTAAAATTAAGGTTGCGGCAGATGCTGCCGGGGCGCCTGTTGTTGCAGAGATACCGCAGTTTGAAACGGTTGCAGAGGATAACAATGCAACTCTGCATTTTATCACAGCCTCACAGATGGTAAGTACATCTGTAAAGGCTCCTGAGAGCGTTATGTTAGACAGCGCAAGAGTTGTTCCGTTTGCAGAATATGTCTCAATGATGAGAGATTCTGTAAACAACATGAATGTCCGCAACGGTTTTGTAAAAGGCTCCATTATAACAAAGAACCTCCCTGTAACGGCCGCTGTAAAGCAGGAGAGCGGTTTTAGAAGCTGGATTAGGGAGACCTTTGGAGAGGAGCGCGGGTTGGTCTCTGACAATGTAAGCAACAACATTGTAATTGTCCCTGTAAAGCTGAACAGACAGCCTGCTCCCGATGAGAGCATTGTGCTGAACGTTACATACAAAGAGGGGAATCAAAGCATAAAATTGGAGCAGAACAGGCTCTCTACCCGTTTTGAATTCAATGAAAGCAACTGGGACAAGCCGGCATATCTCTTCTTTGAGGTAGACCATAAATTGGCGCAGTCTACAGAGGCTTCGTTCATGGGAACATCGGGAAATATACCATTGGCATGGCTCGTTGTGTTTGTGGTGTTGTCTGCTTTCTTCTTTATAGTTGTAATCTACCACAGCTGGATTCTGCCTAAGCCTGTTGCAGATTCATCTCATAAGGAGACAACGGCCAAAGGGATTGTAAAGGGTTTTGTAGATGCTTTTAAGACATTCTTTACAAAATTACCTTTCTGGCAGACAGTTGCCGCAATAGGATTTATGTTGTTATACAGGTTCCCTGAGGCGCAGCTTACCAAGATAATACAGCCGTTTCTGTTAGACCCTGTAGACAAGGGGGGGCTCGGCCTTACAACCGGAGAGGTTGGTCTTGTTTACGGTACGGTTGGCATCATAGGACTTACGTTGGGAGGCATAATAGGAGGTATAGCAGCAGCCAAGGGTGGTCTTAAAAGATGGCTTCAGCCAATGGCGTGGAGCATGTCGCTAACCTGCCTTACATTTGTATATCTTAGTTATGCACAGGACCATTCGCTCCTCACGGTAAATATCTGCGTGTTTATTGAGCAGTTTGGTTACGGCTTTGGATTCACGGCATATATGCTCTACCTAATCTACTACTCAGAGGGTGAGTTCAAGACATCTCACTATGCAATCTGCACCGGGTTTATGGCGTTGAGCATGATGCTTGGAATGGTGGCCGGCTGGTTACAGGAGACAATAGGTTACAGACATTTCTTTGTGTGGACAATGATTTGCTGCGTTACTACAATAGGAATGGCCGCCTTGGTTAAGGTGAATCCTAATTTCGGTAAAAAACAGATAGAGTAGAGACAGTATGAAAAGATTAATTTTATCTCTGATGCTCCTCTCTTTGGGGCTTGGCCTTTGGGCAAGAGAGAACGGGAACAAGCCTGTGATAAAGACAGGAATAGAGGTACTTAAATCAAACGGCTTCAAACAGTTGCAGGGCAAAAGGATAGGTCTTGTAACAAATCCGTCGGGGGTAGACAACAACCTTGTCTCAACGGTAGATATTCTGTTTAATGCTCCGGGGGTAGAGCTTGTTGCGCTGTATGGGCCAGAACATGGCGTTAGGGGAGATGTGCATGCCGGAGATCATATAAGCGATTTTACAGACCCGGCTACCGGCCTTAAAGTTTTGTCCCTTTACGGAAAGACAAGGAAACCCACCCCTGAGATGCTTGAGGGGATAGATGCGCTGGTGTATGATATTCAGGATATAGGTTCAAGGTCTTACACCTTTATAAGTACCCTTGGAATGCTTATGGAGGCGGCTGCAGAGAACAACAAGGAGGTTATAGTTTTAGACAGGCCAAATCCGCTTGGAGGAGAAAAAGTTGAGGGTTGCCTTGTAGAGGAGGGGTATTTCTCATTTGTAAGCCAGTTTAAAATACCCTACCTGTACGGCCTAACTCCCGGAGAGGTTGCCCTGCTCATTAACGGGGAGAACCTGTTGGGCAAGAGGTGCAAACTTACGGTTGTCCCAATGGAGGGGTGGAACAGGAAGATGCTCTACAGCGATACAAAACTGCCATGGGTGCTCCCTTCGCCTCAGATACCGCAGGTAGAGAGCTCAATGTACTATCCTGTATCGGGAATACTTGGAGAACTTGGGTACGTATCAATAGGTGTGGGCTATACGCTTCCGTTTCAGCTCTTCTGTGCGCCATGGATTAATGCAGAGGATTTTGCCAAGGCGCTCAACAATCTCAAACTGCCGGGGGTGAATTTCCGTCCAATACATATAAAACCTTTCTTTGCAAATTTTGCAGGGGAGAATATTGGCGGAGTGCAGGTGTACATAACAGATTTTGAAAAAGCGCATCTTACATCTATACAGTTTTATATAATGCAGGTTATTGCCGAACTTTATCCCGATAAAACTGTTTTTGATAATGCCGATTCAAAAAGATTCAGGATGTTTGATTTGGTCTGCGGCACCAACTACATTAGGGAGACCTTTGCAAAGAGCAACAGATACTCCTCAATAGAGCAGTATTGGCAGAAGGATGTAGAGGCTTTTAAGGAGTTATCAAAAAAATACCGGTTATACAGGTAGATTGTTTAGAAAACGTAACGGATTTTTAAATTTTAAGAAAAATTTTTAAGAATGCATAGTGCTGATATTTAATATTTTGCACGGGGGGGGGTGATTATTTTTTATTTGGAATAGTTGTAGAACCAAATTTTCTGTATATATTTGTTGCGTAGTTTTTAAGTTAGATTAAGAAAAGCACGCATTGTTTAGGTTCACTAACGGTGCGTGCTTGGTTTTTGAGTAGTAGATAAAAGGTAATATGGAAACATTAAGAGATTTGATAGAAGGCTCCACATTACTATGGAGTGGAGGTGTAGCACATTCGGTTCTTATATTGTCTTTAGTGATAGCATTTGGTATAATGCTGGGAAAGGTAAAGATTTTTGGAGTATCCTTGGGTATTACATGGATTCTGTTTGTAGGGATATTCTTTGGGCATTTTAATATAATAATGGATGAGCATCTGCTGCACTTCATTAAAGAGTTTGGCCTTATATTGTTTGTCTATTCCATTGGAATGCAGGTTGGGCCGGGCTTCTTTTCTGCCTTTAAAAAAGGGGGAATAAAGCTGAACATGTTGGCTGTAATATCTGTTTTGGGAGGTGTGGCGGTAACGGTGGCTATCTATTTTGCAACCAATATGCCTATTACAACAATGGTGGGTATCCTGTCGGGAGCGGTAACAAATACACCGGGGCTTGGTGCAGCACAACAGACGGTATCTGATGTTACGGGGAACGACATACCGGAGATAGCAATGGGATATGCTGTGGCCTATCCTTTGGGCGTTATAGGTATTATTGTAACAATGTTGGCGTTGAGATACCTCTTTAGAATAAATGTAGAAAAGGAGGAGAAGGAGGCTCTTGGAGAGCTTGGAGCAGGGGAGTCTGTAAAACTTACGGCAGTTGAGATTACCAATCCCTCTATAGATGGTAAAAGCCTCAGGGAACTGCATCCGCTTATTAACAGAGATTTTGTGGTATCGAGGATAAGGCCAAGGGAGAGCGGTAAGATAGAGTTGGTTACCTCTGCCACAGTCCTGCACTTGGGAGATGTGATAAGGATAGTTGCACACCCGGCAGATTTGGAAGCCATTACTGTAATCCTTGGTAAGGAGGCGCATTTGGAGTGGCGTGAGGAGAAAACCCAGCTTATATCCCGTAGAATCCTTATAACCAAGCCGGAGCTTAACGGCAAGACATTGGCTCAGCTTAAAATAAGGAACAGTTCCGGTGCAAACATTACAAGAATCAATCGTTCCGGGGTAGATCTTGTTGCAACACCAAAATTACAGTTGCAGTTGGGAGACCGCGTTACAATAGTGGGTAGCGAAACGGCCATTGCCTTTGCAGAGAACATATTGGGTAACTCAATGAAGAGACTCAACCATCCGAACCTTATCCCAATCTTTATAGGTATTGCTTTAGGATGTATTTTGGGAAGTATCCCTTTTGCCTTTCCGGGTATTCCACAGCCGGTAAAACTGGGGCTTGCAGGGGGGCCTCTCATTGTTGCAATATTAATAAGCAGGTATGGGCCGCATTACAAGATGGTTACATATACAACCATGAGTGCAAACCTAATGCTTAGGGAGATAGGAATAGCCCTCTTCCTTGCAGCGGTAGGACTTGGTGCAGGAAACGGTTTTGTTGATACTGTAATCAACGGCGGATATGTCTGGATTGGCTATGGCGCCATCATTACACTTGTGCCGCTCATTATAGCAGGAGTTGTGGGCAGGTTTATCTTTAAGCTCAACTATTACACCATGATAGGTGTTATGGCCGGCTCTTACACCAGCCCTCCGGCATTGGCATTTGCAGGGGAGCAGTCTGCAAGCGATGCCCCCTCTGTAGGATACGCTACAGTCTATCCTCTTACAATGTTTTTAAGGGTGCTCACTGCACAGCTGCTTATACTGCTTTTCCTATAGTAGAAGAGACTTTAAAGAACAGGTTTTTGTACTATTTTGTATCTTTAGGGTATGAAAACTAACATGAGACTCTACAAGAAAATACTGATTGCCATACCTGCGGTATTGGTACTGTTTGTTGCGCTGTTTTTAACTCTGTTGTCATGGGGCAATATATTAACCAAATCGCTTAACAGATATGTTCCGGCTGCAATAAACGCCTCTTTTCATACCGCCAAGGCAGACTTTACATTTATAGGGAGTTTCCCCAATATCTCAATAGGCTTAGACAGTGTTGAGATAGTCTCCTGTTTTAGCAAAAACGGCACAGATGAGAGCCGCTTTGATACCCTTATGCGTGCAGACAGGCTCTATGCAAAGTTGTCGTTGCCCTCTCTTTTTATAGGCAATCTGAACATAAAGGAGGCGTATGCAGATAATCTTAAAATAAATCTGTTGGCCGCCCAGACCGGCAATAACTGGGATTTTATCACCGGCCAGGACACTCTTGCCACAGAGCCGGCAGAGAGTGCTGCCAATGATGCTGCATATGGGGCAGATTTTCTTAAAATGAAGAATGTGCGGTTGGTTAACGGGGCAGAACTGAGATTTAAAAGCACAGATGATACAACAGACATTCTCTTTAGAATAGATACGCTCAATATTAAATCCATAACAGACAAAGACTCCGCTAAATTGCTGCAACATAATATGGTACGCCCGTATAACATTGCAATGACAGGGGGTGTAAAGTGCAGCGTTGGGGAGATGAACATTCCGTTTGTCCCTGTAAGAATGGGGGGCGTATTGGATTTCTCAATGGAGAATCCGTTTAAATACGGTTTTGACCGCATGGTAGCCTCAGCAGGAGATTTCCCCCTTGAACTTAACGGAACAGTAGAGTTTGTTGGGGATTCTGTGGCAATGTCTCCCCTGCGGTTGTCTGTAAACGACTATGAAATCTATCATCTTATAGACAGACTTAAAGAGGGTGTTTATCCCGATGCTGCCTTTATGAAAACAGACATGAAACTCACCACCACTGTTGAGATAAACGGGGGATACAGGCTGGGGAGCAGTAATATCCCAAAGATAACGGCAATGGTAAATATCCCTTTGTCATCATTTAAAGACAGCAGATATAATGGAGAGGTAGAACAGTTTGTTATGGATGTAAAGGGGGGATATGACCCTTTGAACAGAGACTCTGTCTATTTAGATATAAAAGATTTCATTCTTAACGGCAAAGGGGTCAGGGTCAGATGCAATGGCTATCTGTACGACCTGCTTGGAGATGCAAAGATAGATGCAGCTTTAGACGGCAAGGTAAACTTAACTGTTCTCAATAATCTGTACCCCTCTGCAACAGGCAGCCACTGTAAAGGGGATATAATTGCAGATATTAATGTAAAGGCAACAGCAAAACATTACTCTATAGAGGATCTTATTAATTCTACCATTGTGGGTAAGATAAAACTTAAAGGGATAGATCTTAACCTAAAGGAGTTGGGGGTTGAGGCGTGGGTTAACAACGGTATGATAGCTTTTGGAGCACAGGCAAATGTAAGGGATACCTCAATAAAAAGGGGTACAAGGATGTTTGGGGTAAGGGCTACCGCAGATACAGCCTCCTTTAAACATGAGGGAGGGCTTTCGGTTGCTCTTAAAGACTTTCTCTTTGCAGGGCACACAGCCACATCAATACTAAAGGGCGATACAACAAAAATAGCTCCGCTCAAACTCGTAATCTCTGCTCAGAATGCCGTTGCCACAGATTCAGACTCAACAAGCATAAGACTTGGAGGCAGCAAAAACCGCCTTTCGATACTTCCAAAGGATAATGATTATTCAAAAGCTCAGATAAAGGTATCATCAAACAATGAAAGGCTCTTTTTAAGGATGCCGGGCGGCAGGGTTGCCTTAAAAGATTGTAATCTTAATTTTGAGACCTACAGAATAAGAGGATTTGATGAGACGGCAAGAAGACGCAATGCAAGATTAGATTCCCTTGCAAAGATATATGCAGGGGTACCAAGAGATTCGCTAACTCTCTATGCAAGGAGGGATAGAGCCAAAACAGCCCCGGCAGAGGAATCAGAGGAGCTTAAAGATTCCGAGGTAAGATTTAACATAGACAGGTCGTTAAGGAGAACATTGCGGAACTGGAGCTTTAACGGGAGCATCTATGCAGACAAAGGAAGGGTAAGGACACCTCTGTTCCCTTTGAGAAACAGAATAGACAGGGTAGATATTCTCTTTAACGACAATGAGCTGGTATTAAAGGAGTTTAATGTTAAGGCAGGGGAATCGGGGCTTAATATGCAGGGGAGGATTAAGGATATAAAGAGGGTTTTGTTGGGGAGAGCAAAGATTGTAGCGGAGATAGATCTGCTCTCAGACACCCTTAATGTAAATGAGTTGGTAAGGGCTGCAAACCAAGGGGCAAAATATGCAGAAAAGGATGACAATGAGAAAGCCCGGCTGATGCAGCTCTCCGATACCTATATAGATGAGCAGCATACAATAAGCGGTGCCGATTCTTTAGAAAAGGTGAACCCCTTTGTGATACCCTCTAATGTAGATATTAAGATAGGAGCCAATGTAAGGTACGGCCGATATGCAAATATACGGATAGACAGGCTCTTGGGAGAGGTCTATTTGCGGGACAGATGCATTCAGCTCAAAGATTTTGAGGCAGTGACCGATGCCGGCAACATAGATCTCACCGCCTTTTACGCAACACATAACAGGCATGATATATCCTGCGGTTTTGACCTTGATATGAAGAATGTTGAGGCTCAAAGGCTTATAGCCCTAATACCAAGTATAGACACCCTCCTTCCAATGGCCAAATCCTTTGAGGGATTGCTTAATTGCAGCATGGCCGCCACCACCCAATTAGACTCTGCCATGAATGTACGGTTTGAGACACTTAAAGGGATAGCACGGTTAAAGGGCAAGAGTCTGGTGCTGTTAGATGGAGAGACATTTGCCGAAATCTCCAAAAAGCTTATGTTTAAAAACAGAAAGAGGAACTTTATAGATTCCGTCTCTGTAGAGCTGTTGGTTAACGAGAACAAGATAGAACTCTTTCCGTTCATTATGAGCATGGACAGATACAGAACCGCAATAAGCGGAGAGCAGAACATGGATATGCACTTCAAATACCATATATCAGTACTTAAATCCCCTATCCCATTCAGGTTGGGTATAAATATTTACGGTACTCCCGATGACTTTCATTTTAGGATTGGCCGAGCCAAGTACAAGAATACCAACCTGCCTGTCTATACACACCTCATAGATACAACAAGACGGAATCTGAGCGAATATATTGCCAATATGTACAAACGGGGTATAGATGAGATTCTTAAAGCCGTTAACGAGGAGAACGAGGCTGTAAACAATCTGCAACTTGCAGTGGCAGACAGCAGCAGTACCAACAGCAACAATGCCAATGGGGCATTAAATGTAGAGGCCATAGAGGAGCTGTCTGAGGAGGAGAAGAGACAACTAAAAGAGTATGAGCAGATTGCTGCCGCCCAAAGCAAAAGTGCAGAGGAGCTTTACAAGGCAGAGAGAGGTATTGCAGAGGTGAGTACACAGCAGAAAATAAAGATGCCGGAGATTATCGCCCCAGCATCCAAAAAATCTCAAAAATCCAAAAAGAATTAACTGTACATCTATCCTGCCCTTTCCGTTTATTCCCATTCACCGGCCGTGCATACAGCCGGGGTGGTAAGGAGATTGTCAGAGATTATCAAACACCTTTGGCGTAGTTGCTGATAATATTAAGTATAACCTCATACGCCTTGTTCATACTCTCAACAGGCAGATATTCCAATTTGCCATGAAAGTTGTGTCCTCCGGCAAAGATATTAGGGCACGGAAGCCCCATAAATGAGAGCCTTGCCCCATCTGTGCCACCTCTTATTGGCTGTATGACAGGCTTGACACCGGCATCCTCCATTGCCTTTATTGCAATATCTATAACCTGTTTGTGAGGCATAACCTCCTCTCTCATATTGTAGTACTGGTCTTTCATCTCCAAAGTGGCGGTTCCCTCTCCAAACTTGCTGTTAATAAAGTTTACCGCCTCCTGCATCATCCTCTTCTTCTCCTCAAACTTATCCATGGAGTGGTCTCTTATAATATACTGAATATCCACCTCTTCAACAGCCCCCTTAATGCCTGTTACATGAAAGAACCCCTCATAATCCTGAGTAAATTCGGGCCGTTGTTCTACAGGAAGCAGCGCGTTAAGCTCCATTGCAATAAGAATGGCATTTATCATCTTGTTCTTTGCATAGCCGGGATGCACATTCCTCCCCTGAATATGAATCTTTGCAGAGGCTGCGTTAAAGTTCTCAAACTCAAGCTCACCTATCTTGCCTCCATCCATGGTGTAGGCATACTTGGCACCAAACTTGGCAACATCAAAATAATCCACGCCACGCCCTATCTCCTCATCGGGAGTAAAACCAATCTTAATCTCTCCATGCTTGAACTGCGGATGCTCAACAATATACTGCGCCATCTGCATAATCTCTGCAACACCTGCCTTGTCATCTGCACCAAGCAGCGTAGTGCCATCTGTTGTAATAATAGTCTGCCCCTTATAATCCTCAATCTCAGGGAAATCCTTAACTGCAATCTTAACCCCCGACTTCTCGTTAAGGATAACATCTCCACCCTTGTAATTCTCAATAATCCGAGGCTTTATCTCCTTGCCGGAGGCATCGGGAGCTGTATCAACGTGAGCAATAAATCCCACAGCAGGTACCCCTTTCCCCTGCTTCCCCAAATTAGAGGGGATAGTTGCCATAACATAGCCGTATTTGTCTACATTAGTCTCAATACCCATAGCCGTAAGCTCATCTGCCAGCATTCTAAGCAGGTTCCACTCACACTCTGCGCTTGGAAAGCTCTCGCTGTCTGGGTTAGAAGTTGTCTCAACAGCTACGTATCTTAGGAATCGGTTTATTAGTTTCTCCATATCATCTCTTTTTTAAGCCGAATAAAAAGGCAACTACTGCGTTATGCTCAATTTTTAGTCCTCACGTACCTTGAGTACGCTCCGGTGCAGAAAATTTCGCAAGCCTTGTATTTGCACTTTTTAGTCGACTTTTATTAAATTTATTTTAAACTCCGTTTACAATCACTACGCCTCGGCATAATCAAAATGAATTTTGCTTCTGCACTCGGCTTAATCGTTTATTGTAATAAGTTAACATCATCAGTTTGCCGCCTTTTTTAGTGAAGCCCTAATCAGATAAACAATCAGCAGAGCATACATCAGCAAGCCAAGATAACCTGCCGGAGCAGAGCCTAACCATGCTTTGCCTCCCGATATTGCAGAAAGATCTACATTGGCAAACTTAAGCCCTGCACTTACAACCCCCATGAGAGCACCGCCGGCAATGAATCCCGATGCAAGCAGTGTCCCCTTCTCGTTGCGGGCCTTGTTAACCTCCTCATCCTTGCTCCTTGTACTAACAAACCAGGCCACTGCACCACCAACCAATAGAGGAAGGTTCAAATCTAACGGAATGAACATACCAAGCGCAAAAGCCAAAGCAGGAACCTTAAAAATAGTAAGCACAACAGCCAACACAGCACCAATGCCGTAAAGCAGCCAAGGGGCACTGCCACCACTCATAAGCGGTTCTATAACAGCAGCCATGGCATTAGCCTGAGGAGCAACAAGCGCACCATCTCCCGTAAAGCCAAAGGTCTTGTTAAGAATAAGCATAACACCTCCAACAGTAGCAGCCGCAACCAATGTTCCAAGGAACTTCCACGACTCCTGTTTAAGCGGAGTACTTCCAATCCAGTATCCAATCTTTAAATCTGTAACAAATGCACCGGCAACAGAGAGCGCCGTACATACAACACCGCCAATGATAAGTGCGGCAGTCATTCCGGCAGTCCCTTTAAGACCGCAGGCAACCATAATCACAGAACCAAGAATAAGGGTCATGAGAGTCATGCCGCTAACAGGGTTTGAACCAACAATTGCAATGGCATTTGCAGCCACCGTTGTAAAGAGGAATGCAATTATGGCAACAACAAGCAGAGCTATTACTGCGTGGAACAGATTATCCACAACCCCAAAATAGAAGAATACAAAGATTACAATAAGAGTAGCTATAATACCAATAGCAATAATCTTCATAGAGAGGTCTCTCTGTGTCCTTAGAGCCTTTTCTGCCGCTGCATCCTTTTTCCCCTTAAACTCCTTAACCGCAAGCCCAAGCGCAGACTTTATTATACCGGCAGATTTTATTATTCCAATAATGCCGGCAGTAGCAATACCGCCAATACCAATATGCCTTGCAAACTCCTTAAAAATCTCCTCCGGAGCCATCTGCCCAACAGCGGTAGCCATTCCGGTATTCATAAAATCGAGAACCTGTTCTCCAAACAGAATATTCATTCCCGGAACAATTACAAACCACACAAGGAACGACCCGCAGCAGATAATAAACGCATATTTAAGCCCAATGATATAGCCCAATCCAAGAACGGCAGCCCCCGTATTCAGTTTTAGAACAACCTTTGCCTTATCTGCAACAGCCTCCCCAAAAGGAAGAATCCGAGATGTAAAGGTTTCACTCCACCAGCCGAACGATGAGACAACAAAATCATAAAGACCCCCAACAAGACCGCTTATGGCCAGCATTTTTGCACTGTTCCCTCCACTCTCTCCGCTAACAAGCACCTGTGTGGTTGCAGTAGCCTCAGGAAAAGGATATTTGCCATGCATATCGGAGACAAAATACTTTCTAAAAGGGATTAGGAAGAGGATACCAAGCACACCGCCAAGCAGAGAGCTAAAGAACACCTTCATAAAATCTACAGAAAGCTCCGGATACTTGGCCTGTAAAATATAGAGAGCCGGCAGTGTGAATATTGCACCGGCCACTATTGCCCCGGAACAGGCTCCAATAGACTGTATAATCACATTCTCTCCAAGAGCGTTTTTGCGTTTGCAAGCCCCGGACAACCCTACAGCTATAATGGCAATAGGGATAGCAGCCTCAAACACCTGCCCCACCTTTAAGCCAAGGAATGCAGCAGCTGCAGAGAAGAGCACTGTCATTACAAGACCAATGGAGACAGACCAAAAGTTAACCTCGGGATAATTTTTATCGGGACTCAAAATAGGAGTATATTTCTCTCCAGGTTTAAGTTCGCGGGTGGCGTTTTCAGGCAGCGCCACCTGTTTCTGATTGTTGTTGCTCATTGTATCTATTTTTACCGTATATTAATGCAACCTACGCAAAAAGGCACCAAGCAACAGCCAAAGTCAGAATAATGTTAAATGTTTGGGCAATTAGGAAAGTCTTGGTGTATTTTGCATTCTCTCTGTTGAACACCTGCTTAAAGTTAGTCTCCAATCCAATGCTTACAAAAGCAAGCGAGAAGATGGTCTCTCTAACCCCTTTGGCAACACCGCCCAACACTTTTGCCTGCTCCGGAGCCAATAAAAAGCTAAAAACCAGAGAGGCAATTACAAAACCGATTACAAATTTAGGAAATCTTTCCCATAAAACGCCGGGAGTTGGTTTTATATCTGAATTAATATTCTTAAAGGACCAGTAGATAGAGATTAAAAATGCGGCAACACCAAGCAGCACATTCTGGGCGCTCTTAATTATAACACTGTACTGTTCAGCAACATCTCCCAAGAATTTTCCCGATGCAACAACGGCTCCGGTAGTGTCTATAGTGCCTCCCAACCATGCTCCCGAAACCTCTGGCGACAGCCCTAACCAGATAGCCAAATATGGCATCAGGTACATCATAGGGATAGCGCAGATAAGAACTAATGATACCACAAAAGAGAGCTTCTTACCATCCCCCTTAATAGCTCCGCAAGAGGCAATCGCTGCCGAAACACCGCATATAGATACCGCAGAGGAGAGCATTACCCCCATCTCGCGGTCTACCCCCATCTTCTTTGAGATCCAGAATGAGAAGTACCACACACTGAATACAACAATAACAGCCTGAACCATTCCCAAAGCACCGGCTTTCATTATCTCATTAAAAAGAATGGAGGAGCCCAAGATTACCAATCCTGCCTTAATAAAGTATTCGCTTCTAACGGCAGGCTCAATCCATTTTGGCAGACCAACAGTGTTTCTTATAAGCAGTCCAATGGCAACAGCAATGAACACAGCCTCAAAACCGGTCTTCTTTACCGTAGGCAGGGCGCTTATGTATTGAGAGAGCAGAGATACTGCATAGATGAAAATAAACCCCGGTATAAATTTAAGCACCCTCCCGCCCAATATTAGAATACCCGCGCCAAAGGTAAAAAGCAGAATCCCAAACTGGGCAAACTGGTTTTTAAACACCGTGGGGATAAAGATAACCAACAGTAGCAACAGCCCCCCAATAAAGGTAGACAACACATCCTCATTCTTCATAAAATTTGGAGTAGGGATGTAAAGAAAATTCTTTTTAGGTTCCATATCTTTTGTATATTAATGTACATTATAATACTGTATGCCATACTATAGTAAAAGCATTTACTAATTTACCAGCATGCAAAGATATAAAATATCTTACACCTTTGCATCTGTAGAGGTAGTAAATATTAAAATGTTTACCTTCTATGCTATAGACTTTTGGATGTTTGTATTACCTTTGTATTAGGAATCGAGAAGGTAATCTTTTAAGAGTATCCTGTAACAGACAAAAGTATTATGCCACTTTTGAAGCAGCAAGGCAAGAAATTGAAATAGGGAGGGAATATGGCAAAGAAAAATACAAACGTCATTACAAAAGAACAGGGCGAAAATAACAGTCAGTTGCCCAAAGTGATAAACATTCAGCCTATGATTCATGTTATACGAGACTGTCAAGTCATGCTTGATAGTGATTTGTCCGCATTGTACGGTGTGGAAACACGAAGGCTGAACGAACAGGTGAAGCGTAATATAGAACGCTTTCCCGATGATTTCATGTTTCAACTTCGTAAAGAAGAATTGGATAACTTGATATCGCATTTTGCGACATCAAGTTGGGGTGGAATCCGAAAGCTACCTTATGTGTTCACGGAACAAGGTATAGCCATGCTCAGTTCGGTATTGAAATCAAAGACAGCTGTTGAGGTAAACATACGCATAATGAGGGCTTTCATATCTATGAGACGTTTCATGACCACCAATACCCAATTATTTCAACGACTTGAAACTATCGAGTATCACCAATTGGAAATGAAACAACATCAGGACGCAACAGACAGACGTATTG
>CAVIKQ010000018.1:0-18610 GCA_963643305.1 Eggerthellaceae bacterium | reverse complement strand
CCAGACAAAGCCTCAACCTTGTTACCAGAATTAAAAGCCTCTGCCGCATTTTTGTAAGTCTCTGCTGCAGCAGACAGATCTTGCGCATAAGCGCTAACCGAAAACAGGGCAGCAATAGAAGCCACCGCTAAAAAAGAAAAAAGACGTTTCATTGTATTTAGTCGTTAGTGTTATTAATCCAAATCCATTCTCCGGGACTGCAACAAGAGAAAAAGCCCTACATTGCAAAACGATTCCAAAAGTAGAAAAAAATAGAGATAATCACAAATAGTTAACATTAATTTATTATTTTAGCCACCAATATTGTATAAGCTAATCTAAAGAATTACCATTTATGAGACCATATTCAACTATGAGACTGTTTCTCATAGTATTATTGTTTGCATTAATTACACCGGCCACCATGTTAGGGCAAGATGTTGCCCCTCTTCCCTCCGATCCAAGGGTAAAAACAGGAAAATTGGCAAACGGACTAACATATTACCTGTTTAAGAACACAGGAGTAAAAGGGCATGCAGATTTCATACTTGCACAGAAGATAGGGGAAAATGTAGAGGATGAGAATCAAAAAGGGATGCTAAAGATGCTCGAACTGCTCTCCCTTAGAGGCACAAGAAACTTTCCCGATTCAACCATCACCACCTACCTGTTGGGTTTAGGGCTCTCTCCAAAAGATATACAGTTCAATACAGGCGCCAACAACACAGTGTATTCAATAAACAATGTCCCTATTACAAATTCAAACGTAACGGACTCCACTCTGCTTATTCTGTATAACTGGATGTCATCCATTAACATAGACGAAGAGGATATAGAGAGTGCAGAAACACTGTACAACAATAAAGTAAGAAATTTCTGGACAGCCGAGAACAGAACCCTCTTTAAGAGTTATCAGGACTTTCTCACAGAGGAGAGCAAAGAGGCAGAGCAGAAGCCATGGACCAAGACCCCGCATTTCACCTCTAAAGAGTTACGAAACTTTTACTATCAATGGTTTCGTCCCGATTTGCAAGCCATAATAGTTTGCGGAGACATAGACACGGCATCGGTCAGAACCAGAATAACATCGCTCTTCTCCACCGTTCCAAAACCGCTTTCAAAGAGACCGGAGGCCAAGAAGCTCACCGTAGACAGATCTAATTTTATCAGTCTCCAGAAAGACAAGGAGTATAACAGAGTATCGGTGAGTATAGATTTTATAAAGACCGCTCTGCCGGCAAAATACAAAAAAACATCTGTCCCCTTTATACAGGAGTTTATGACCAACTCAATATTGGGGCTGTTGGCATCGAGAATATCAGACGGAATAATAAAAAACAACCTGCCAATATGGAATGTAGAGTGCAGAACAAAGGAGACGCCGTACAGTACCAATGAGAATGTTATCTCGGTCTCTTACGAAACGCTCCCCAACAATATCTACTCTACACTAAGTTTTCTCAGCTCCGAGATAGACAGAATGGCCAAGTTCGGCTTTAACGGACAGGAGCTGTTAAAATCTAAGGATATCTACTACAGAGATATAGAGATGCTCTATGATAACAGGTTCAGCCAGCCAAACTCAATCTTCTCAAAAAGACTGTTAGACAACTATCTTTATGGCTATTCGTTGGCAAGTATAGAGCTTAAATTTGAGATTATGAGGGAGATAGTCTACTCCATAACCCAAACACAACTAAACGACTATGCCAAGGCTCTGTTAGGAAACAAAGATAACTTTAGAATAGTATGCAAAGTGCCGGACAGCCCCTCTTTAGACAACATATCAAAAGAGAGACTATACTCTACCTTTAAGGAGACATTGGCAACAGCTGCTCCGGAGAGGGTTGAAAAGGAGACAGTACGCTGGCCGCAAATTACCTATAGAGAGACAGGTATTGCCGTTGAGGAGCGCACAGATCCGCTTACAGGAGCAAGGGAGTTTTACCTCCCTAACGGAGTTACGGTTGTCTTTAAGCAGACAACAGACTCAAAAGACACCATCTCTGTAAGGGCGGTTAGCAAGGGAGGTTTCTCTATGATGGACGGCATTACACTCAGTAACGAGAAATATATGAATGACCTTGTAAACATTGGAGGTCTTGCAACAGTCAGCCGCTCTGAGCTTGAACGTCTGTACAGGTACAACAATATGGAGATGAAAGCCGTCATAAAGCAGAACAAGGAGATGGTTTACGGTTATGCCCCTGCAAACAAGACAGAGGAGCTGTTTACAGCACTCTATCTTAACTTTGCCAACAGAAGAAAAGATGACACGGAGTTTGTTATGTATAAAAAGACAAAAATCTTTGAGGCTGAATACGATATGCTCTCTCCAACCCATCTCTTTGCAGACAGTATTGCCTACTATAACAACAGCAACAAAAGATATGTGGGAAAAGTAACCCAAGAGGATATAGCGGCACTCAACTACAACAGAATCTTTGCCCAGATAAACAAGAGATTTGCAAATGCGGCAGACTTTGTGTTCATCTTTACAGGCAACATAGATCCGGCTATTATAAAAGATCTGTCTGTCAAATATCTGAGCAATCTAAAAGGGGATGCCGATGCACGTGAATCGGGAGTGATTGTACCAAACTACCTTACAAAAGGCAAGGTTTCCAAGCACTTTTTTGCAGAGATGGTAGTACCGCGCTGCTATCTCAACATTACCAATTCGGCGGGATGTGATTTTAACATAAGAAACTATGCAATGTCCAATATCTGCGGAACATATATCAAGGCGGCAATAGAGAGGTCTCCTGTACGGAACATAACAACAGATGTTACCACAATATCTGAGATTATAAACTATCCAGAACAGATATTTGTACTCAATACAAACTTTGTTGCAGACAGTACAGATATTTTTGAGATAAAAAAGATCTATACAGAGATATTCCGGAACATACTCAAAGAGGGGATAGACTTCTCTCTCTTTGATTTGGCTTTGGATAAGGCAAAACAGAACTTCGGGCAGGTATGCAATACAAACAGGTACTGGTTAGATGTATTGGAAAACAGAATGCTGTACAACATAGACTTTAACAGAGACTATCTTTCTGTCTTGGAGAATATAACCTCAAAAGAGTTTAACGATTTTATGGGCAACCTTGTAACGAAAGGCAACTGCATAGAGCTGCTGATGGAGGGAACGGTTGATGATGTAAAGACCAAAACGCTGTTTAGGGAGGATGAGTTCATACGTAACTTCTTTGGCTACTAAGAGAGATGAAGGAGAGGAGATTCATTTTTGAGATAGACCGCTATTTGGTATCATCGGATATTCTCACAGAGTACTTTGCATGTGACTATGGGCAATGCAAAGGCTGCTGCTGCATTATAGGAGACAGCGGGGCGCCGGTTGAGGAGGAGGAGATAGCGCAGTTAGAGGAGAACTATCCGCTGTTCAGACCATTTATGACACCCTTGGGGGTAGAGGAAATTGAGAGGAGCGGAGTGGCGGAGATAGATGCAGACGGAGATTTGGTTACCCCTCTTGTAAACAGAATGGAGTGCGCCTACACATGCTTTGATGAGGATGAGAACTGTTTTTGTGCTATAGAAAAATCGTACTGCGCGGGCAAAAGCAGATACAAGAAACCGGTATCATGCTCTCTATATCCAATAAGAGTGTCAAAACTCTCAAACGGGTACACGGCTCTCAATCTTCACAGATGGGATATATGCAGATGCGCTTTTGAAAAGGGGAGAAAAGAAAAACTTCCCGTATATCAATTTCTACGGGAAGTTATAACAGATTATTTTGGGGAGGAGTTCTACTCCGCATTGGAGGAGGCCGCCAAGAGTCTGCAAGCCTCATCATAGTCTTCATCTGCAACAGCCAGCTCTATTCCCAATGTCCCAAATGTAGAACCGGTAGAGAATGCCTGATGTGGGTTGAGAACCCATGCGTCTATGCCATGGTTCTCCAGCATCCCCTTTGTCAAGTTGGCGCTAAAGCCGTTTTCAAATCTTTTAACCACTTTCATAAATATGCTTTTTTATTCCTCGCTCCTAATGATATTCTCAATGTTGCTGCTGAACCTTACAACCTCTTTCCTTAGTCCGCTCATAACAATAGGGTTATCTGTATAATCTATGACAATAGCATCCTCATAAAGTCTCATGAACTTTATAAAAGGGCTCCTTATTCTAAAGGTAAGACGTCCGTTTGAATCATCGGCAAGCAGGTATCTCCCATTTTCTGTCATATAATTTATTATAGCCTGTTTCTTGGCTGTAAAATTGTTGTTGGTATAGATCTTTTTATTGTAGTAGCCCAAAGCCGGATACACTGCAGCAAAGGCAACAAACAGCGCAAGCATCTGCCACCAAGAACCCTCCTTAAACAGATCCGTAAAATTCTCTATTCCCGGTTGTCTCTGTGAGGTATAGAAGATAATGTTCACCACAATAAGAAAAATTACAGCAAAGTAGACAAAATACTTGACAGATCTAATAAAATACTTCATAACAGCATTATTATGTAAAAATAAAAAGTTTATTATTGGCAAATATAAAAATATTATTTCTTAATTTTGTTGTCTCTTGGGTCAAATCTGTTTTTGGCCATATTTTTGAGGTAAAAGGAGTTTTACAGCTCATATTTTTATACGTATTAATAGTTATGGAAAAGAATTTCAAGACCATCATTTATGTTTTGAGCGCAGTTGCCGTTCTGCTTGTAGGAGTACTTATCTATGTGTGGGTAGACAGGAACAATATGATTAATGAACTCACAGTTGATAAGGAGACCCTTACCGTAGAGATGCAACAGTTGCAGGAGGACTATTCAAACCTCTCTACCACCAACGACACTTTGAGCAGCGAACTTGCAAAAGAGAGAGAAAAAGTGGCCCAACTTATAGAGAGGGTACAGAAGACAGAGGCCAATAACAAGTACATGCTCAGGAAATATGAAAAGGAGTTGGGAACTTTAAGAAGTATAATGAGAGGCTACATAAAACAGATAGATTCTCTCAACACACTTAACATTAACCTTAGAAAGGAGACGGCCGAGGCCAAAAGAGAGGCAAAGGAGAGCAGGAGAAAATATGACAATCTCAAATCAACAACGGAGGATCTTTCAAAGCAGGTAGAGAAAGGTTCTGTAATAAAGGGCAGAGGTGTAACCCTTACAGGCATTTCGGAGAGCGGCAAGCTCATTGCAAAGGCCGGCAGGGTGGTAAAACTAAAAACCTGCCTCAACCTTGTGGAGAACAGTATTGCAAAGAGCGGTCTTATGGAGGTTTATATAAGAATAAAAGGTCCCGATGGCATACTGCTCACATCTGATTCTCAGAACATCTTTAAGTTCAACGGAGAGGAGCTTATCTACTCGGCATCGAGAGAGGTAGACTATCAGGGGGAGGAGATAGAGGTTTGCGTCTACTTTAATCCAACTGATAAACTCGAAAAGGGGGTTTACACAGTGGATGCCTATACAGCACAGGGCAAGTTGGGAAGCGCAGACCTTCTGCTTAAATAACCTAAGTAAGAGGCACAAACAGGCAGATGCATATCTATGTCCATATTCCGTTTTGCAGGACATTTTGCAGATATTGCAGTTTTTACTCTGTAAAGGGGCTTAACAATAGAGAGGGTTACATTAAAGCCGTTCTTAAAGAGGCGGCACTAAAAAGGGGTTTCTTTAAAACTACATATAATAAGACAAAAGAGGAGTGCCATACGCTATATCTTGGCGGTGGCACCCCTTCTTGTCTGACTATCGCCCAACTTACAGAGCTTATAACAGGGGTAAAGGCTCTTTTTCCTGTTGATTTTAAAGAGTTTACAATAGAAGCCAATCCGAATGACATTAACAGCGGCCTTGCAGAAACATTAAAGACACTTGGGGTAAACAGGGTTAGCCTTGGGGTGCAGTCTTTTGTAGATGAGCATCTGAAATGGATGAACAGACGCCATACTGCGGCAGAAGCTATCTCTGCCGTGCAGACATTGCGCAAAGCCGGCATAGAGAACCTCAGTTTAGATCTGATTTTCGGCTACTCGTTGCTCACTACCTCTCAATGGGAATATAACCTACAGACAATCACTAAACTAAGACCAAGCCACATATCGGCATACCAGATGAGTATAGAGCCGGGCAGTCCGTTGGGAAAGCAGTACGAGCAGGGAGAATACACCCCTCCCACAGATGATGAATGTGCAGCACAGTACACATATCTGCAAGATTATCTTGCTTCTGAAGGGTATTTGCAGTATGAAATATCAAATTTTGCCCTTAATGAGCAGTGCCGTTCAATACATAACGGCTCATACTGGAAAGGGGTACCCTATTTGGGGTTGGGACCGGGCGCTCACTCCTACAACGGCAAGGAGCGCAGCTGGAACAGGAACAATTTGAAAAAGTACATAAGATATTATACAGAGGAAAGCCCAAATGCCGGGGAGCAGCTCCCGGTAATATCGGGAAGCGAGATTTTAAGCGAGAGAGATATGTTTAACGAGTTGGTGATGTTGGGGTTGAGAACGGCTGCCGGGATAGAGATTAACCACCTTAAACAGCAGTATGCGCACTATTATAAGATGGTAGAACCGCAGATTTCCCAATTAATAAGGAGCGGCAAGATAGAGGAGGTAGAGGGGGGTACAGGGCGATATGCAATAGCAAAGAGATATTATTTTGTGGCAGACAATATTATACGGGAGCTTTTTGTCTAACGGAGGCGCTGTATGTAAGGGAATAATGCTGTAGGGGAACTATTCAGAGACAGCTACGTACAAAAAGAGGCTGACTAAAAAGTATTAGTCAAGCCTCTCTTTCTTGTTTTTAGGTGAGGTGTAGGCCTCTACCTTGTTTCTAAATATTCGATTTTCAGAGAGTTGTTCTGACTTTTTTGTCACCCTCCTGTATATCGGTTAGATTATTCGTTTAATGATTACTTAACAGTGTCTGCAATTACAAACTGAGAAAAAACGCATTTATAGGATCATTCCCTACAATGTGAGCGTTAATGGCAACAGCTGCAAATACAAGGAACAGAACAGATGAAACAACAATGCCTATAACTTTCCAACGTTTCATCCATATTTTGTTGTTGATTCCAAGAGTCTGGAAAGCAGACCAGAAACCGTGGTTAATGTGGAACCATATAGCAACAAACCAAACAAGGTAAACGATTACCATCCAAAGAGGCTGGAATGTCTTGTATAGAAGCATCGGGCCATTCTCTGCCTCACCCCCAATAAGTTCCGGCAGCTGCATTTTTGCCCAAAAGTGGGTAAGGTGGAAAATAAGAAATCCAAGAACTATAATACCAAGCACCAACATGTTCTTTGCAGCCCAGTCATCTGTCTTGGCTTTGTTTGATACGGCATATCTCTCTGTTCCACGTGCTCTGTAGTTCATAAGGTTAAGAACAAAAGCATAGATGATGTGGATGATAAAACCGAATGCCAATACAGGAACCATAACGGTAACAACAGGCAGAGCCATAAATTCGCAACCTGCATTAAAAGCCTCCGGACTTATTAGCGAAAGGCTGTTTACAAATGCGTGGATAAATAAAAATAAAACCAGGAACAAACCGCTAATACTCATTATCAGCTTCTTCCCAATTGAAGATGTAAAGATATTTGCCATATCGAAAATTTTATTTTTTTGTTAAATTCAAGCTTTGGATTACAAAGATAAACGCTTAGTTGTAAATTTCATAATATTTGGCTACTTTTGTTTGCAGGTTGTCTGTATGCAAAGGATAATCTTAAAGCAATGTAATTATTATGGAATCAGGTATCAAATATCATAAAGTCTTGTTAAAACTTAGCGGAGAAAGCCTTGGAGGAGAGAGCGGAACAGGATTGTCTCCTGTTATGATGAAACAGTATGCAAAAGAGATTGCACAGGTAGCTGCTTATGGGGTTAAAGTTGCCATAGTAATAGGGGGCGGCAATATCTTTAGAGGTGTATCGGGAGTAGGAAAAGGCTTTAGCAGAGTAAAGGGAGACCAGATGGGGATGCTTGCAACGGTTATCAACAGCATAGGATTGCAGATGTTTCTGCAGAGCGAGGGGGTGGAGACAGAGGTGTTCACATCTGTGCCAATGGAGCCTATGGCAAGATACTATGCCAAGGAGAGGGCAGAGGAGCTTATGAACAGAGGGGGCGTTGCCATAATTGCAGGGGGAACAGGAAACCCTTATTTTACAACAGATTCGGCCTCTGCACTGCGGGCATGTGAGATAGGTGCAGACGCACTGCTTAAAGGAACAAGGGTAGACGGAGTATATACGGCAGACCCGGAGAAGGACCCAACGGCAAAACGTTACGAGACCCTTACATTTGAGAAAGCCCTTGCAGAAAACCTAAGGGTAATGGATCAGACAGCTTTTGCAATGTGCAGAGAGAATAATATGCCTATAGTTGTATTTGACATGAACAGACAGGGCAATCTGCTTAGAATTGTAAAGGGAGAGAGGATAGGAACAGTATTGTCAAACGAATAAACCAAACAGATAAGAATATGGAGATTGAAGTTTCAAAAAGTTGTATTGCAAAGGCCAAGGAGAAGATGAATAACGCCATTGCTTTTTTGGAGGAGGATTTGAAAAGCTTTAGAGCCGGAAAAGCAAATCCTGCTGTTTTAAATGCGGTAGTGGTAGATTATTACGGAACGCCAACACCAATCCCGCAGGTATCATCGGTTACAACTCCCGATGCCAAGACTATGCTTATACAGCCATGGGAGAAAAAGCTCATTCAGGCAATTGAGAAAGCTATTATAGATGCGAATTTAGGGTTTACCCCCATAAATAACGGTGAGCAGATAAGAATCAATATTCCGCCACTTACAGAGGAGAGAAGAAAAGAGCTTTGCAAACAGGCCAGGGCTTCTGGGGAAACTGCAAAAATGAGTGTAAGGACAGCAAGACGCGAGGTTGTGGATGCCCACAAGAAATTCCAGAAAGAGGGGCTTCCGGAGGATGTTTGCAAGGACGCAGAGGTAGCCATCCAGAAGGAGACAGATGCGTTTAACAAAAAGATAGACGATATAATTGCGGCAAAAGAGAAGGAGATAATGACAGTATAAAAGGCAAGAAGTTGTATAAAAAGTGGAATTTCAAGTCTTGCAAAGCAGAACAAACCTAAGTTTACTTACGTAAATGAGGATTTGTGAAGCAAGCATAACGCAGAAAATACCTTTTTACACAGCTTCTTCTCTATTATTAAATGCCGTTACTGTTTCAGCATAGATGCCGGTGTAGTCTCCTTGCAACTTCTCCAGATAAGGAATACCCCCAAAAGGACAAACGGAATACTGAGCCATTGTCCCATATCTAAACTCATGCTATCTTCAAACTTTACCTGACTCTCCTTAACAAACTCAATAAAGAAACGGCTAAGGAAGATACCTATAAAGAAGATTCCCAGCAACAGGCCATCCCTTATCTTAGACAGATACCTCTTGTATATGAAAAGCAGGATTAGACCTGTAACAAGATAGCACAACGCCTCGTATATCTGGGTAGGATGCTTGGCAACGGTCTCACCGCTCCTTAAAAAGACAACACCCCATGAAAGATTGGTAGCATGTCCGTAAATCTCCGAGTTCATGAAATTGCCAATCCTTATAAGGCAGGCAACAAATGCCGTAGCTATTGCCACCCTGTCTAACAACCACAGATAACCAAAGCCATGCTTCTTTCCATAATGCTTTGCAAACCAGTAAAGTCCAATTATTATGGCAATAGTACCGCCATGACTTGCCAACCCTCCGTGCCATACCTTAAAAATCTCAGAGGGATGTGCCAGGTAATACCCCGGCTCATAGAAAAGGCAGTGCCCTAACCGCGCCCCAACAATCGTACACCCAATAAGAACAAACAAAAGAGGATCCAACAGATCTGTAGAGACCCCCTCTCTCTTAAAGAACCATACAAACATCCTGTATCCCAAGATAAACCCCAAAACAAACATCAGGCTGTAATATCTCAGCTGGTAAGAACCTATTCTAAAGATTACAGGATCAACATCCCAATTAAAACTAAGAATATCTGTCATACAATACTATCCGTTCATTTACATGCAGCTTTTCCTCGCCATGGCATAGCCCAAACAAGTTTGGCTCTGCTCATCTGGCTTACGGAAAAGGTTCACATTCGCGCAGCTTTTCCTCGCCATGGCATAGCCCAAACAAGTTTGGCTCTGCTCATCTGGCTTACAGAAAAGGTTAATTTATAATTATCTTCTAAGTCTCTCATAAACACTTAAAGGAATAGCCTTGCCAAAACTGTCGCAGAGCACCAATTCCCCAAAAGACAATGCTGTTTTTATTCCGCTTTCACCCAAAAACTCCCTCTCTCCTGTCTGTACGCTGCCGTTTGCCTCCAAAGAAGCCGTATCACCACCCCTCCCGATTAATCCAAAAGCAGCCCTTACAGCTGTATCTCCCAATAACGCAGAATATCCGTTAGAATAAAGGTTTAGCAGCATAAAAGCATCCTTGGGCGCAAGAATCTTTCCCACATTGCATAAAAGGTCGTAGAGCAGTTCATCCAATTTCCATTTCTCCCCATCGGGACCATGCCCATAGGCAGGTGGGTCTAAAATGATACCGTTATACAGATTTCCCCTCTTTACCTCACGCTTTACAAACTTTAAGGCATCCTCAACCACCCACCTTATATTATTAAGCCCACTGCTCTCCATATTCCCCTTTGCCCAGGTTACAACCTGCCTTACAGAATCTAAATGAGTGGTATCTGCTCCTGCCGCCTTTGCCGCTAAGGAGGCAGCCCCTGTATAGGCAAAAAGGTTAATCACCTTTGGAACGGTGCCGGTCTTGCCCGCAATCTCCTTGGTTTGGCTGTAGATAAAATTCCAGTTTGGAGCCTGCTCCGGAAACACCCCAACATGTTTGAAAGAGGTGAGGCCAAGGCGCAGTTTAAAATCTATCCCTTTAAGTGCCGGTTGAGGTTGGTTATATTTTATGTACCACTGCTCCGGCATCCTCTTCAGCATCCTCCATGTGCCGCTATCCTCTTTACCGGATCTGCCAAATCCCGCCCCTGCAACAAACTGCGTATGTGCAATCCTTTGCCATTCTGTATTGGGAAGAGTCTTATTCCATAAAGCCTTGGGTTCCGGCCTCCATAAAATATAGTTGCCAAAACGCTCTAACTTCTCAAAATTTCCCGAATCTATAAGTTGGTAATCTCTCCAGTTACAAGGTGTCTCAAATAACATTGCCATATAAGATTTAAGGCTCAAAGGTAGCTTATTGCAAAGATATTTCAAAAACTTATAAACCTATGAAACAAATAATTGTTACTTTTGCAGCGGATTTAAAAACAAAATATTTAAGGTATGCAACAGAGTATTGATACTTATGATTTTAGAGGGAAAAGAGCAATCGTCAGAGTTGATTTTAATGTTCCCTTGGATGAGAAATTTAACATTACAGATGACACACGTATAAGGGCTGCCATACCTACCCTTAAAAAAGTCTTGGCAGGAGGAGGATCGCTGATTCTAATGTCGCACCTCGGACGTCCAAAAGGACCTGCCGACAAATTTTCGTTAAAGCACATCATTGGCCGTATTGAGGAGCTTCTTGGAGTTAAGGTCATGTTTGTTTCAGACTGTATGAAAGCAGATGAGGCTGCTAAGAACCTTAAGCCGGGAGAGGTGCTTCTGTTGGAGAATCTCAGATTCTACGCAGAGGAGGAGGGTAAGCCAAGGCTTCCCGATACTGCTACAGATGAGGAGAAAGCTGCTGCAAAGGCAGAGGTTAAGGAGAAACAGAAAGAGTTTGTAAAGAGGCTGGCCTCATATGCAGACTGCTATATAAATGATGCTTTTGGTACAGCCCACAGGGCACATGCCTCAACAGCACTCATTGCCAAATATTTCCCTAACGACAAGATGTTCGGTTACATTATGGAGGGGGAGATAAAGGCAATAGACAAGGTGCTTAAAGGAGCGGAGCATCCCGTAACGGCAATTATAGGGGGAGCAAAGGTCTCTACCAAGATAGCAATCATAGAGAAGCTTTTTGATGTTGTAGACAATATGATTATAGGAGGAGGAATGGTATTTACCTTTGTAAAGGCACAAGGGGGCAAGATTGGAAATTCACTTTGCGAGAATGACCAGTTGGAGCTTGCATTAGAGATAATCAAAAAAGCTGAGGCAAAGGGAGTTAAACTCTGCTTCTCAAAAGAGGTTGTCATTGCAGACAAGTTTGCAGAGGATGCCAATACCAAGGTTGTCCATAATTTTGATATTCCCGATGGTTGGGAGGGGGTTGATGCTGCAGAGCAAACTCTCAGCGCATGGGAGAAGATTATAATGTCGTCTAAGACAATTCTTTGGAACGGCCCTGTTGGAGTGTTTGAGATTCCTAAGTTTGCAGTGGGTACAAGACGTATTGCAGAACTTTTGGCAAAGGCTACAAAGGAGAATGGCGCATTCACCCTTGTTGGGGGAGGAGATTCCGTTGCTGCCGTAAACCAGATGGGATATGCAGACAAGGTAAGTTATGTCTCTACCGGAGGTGGAGCAATGCTTGAATATTTAGAGGGGAAGGAGTTACCGGGAATTAAAGCTATACGAGAATAAGTATATTATCCTAAGAGTATAAACATAGGGCGGCCATGAGAGACCGCCCTATATTGTTGGTCGCTAACGCGCAGCTTTTCCTCGCCATGGCATAGCTCAAACAAGTTTGGCTCTGCTCATTTGGCTTACGGAAAAGGGTCACTTTACATATTTGCGAAGCATCTTGGAGTAGAACTTGCCCATACGCATAAAGCCAAGGTCTGTAAGGTGAACTCCGTCTACAGTATATTCATAATCGGGACCTGTAGCAGACTTTTTCATTGTTTTCCCCTCAATATCTACATAATGGATATTCTTGAACCCCTCCTTTCTTAGCTTGTCTGCCGTCTCTTTCCAAAGAGCATTTGCCCTCTCTGTTTCAGCCTGGTCATCACCTGTGAGCCAGTATGCAGGGAACCTGAAATTTGAAACTAAGAATACAGGCCGTTCGGTATCTGCGGCAGCAATCGTCTTTACAAAATAATATGAACTGTCTGTTATTATCTTGCAGGTACAGTTTGGAAGACAGTCTATCACAACAGCAGAGGTCTTAACCTGTGCTATTGCATCGGCCATTATCTTATCCATTCTGCCGTTACCGCTAAAGCCAAGGTTTATAGACTCTATCCCAAGAGCTCTTTGTACCATTGAGGTGTAGACCATTCCGGGGCGAGAGGCACATCCGCCCTGTGTAACGCTTGTGCCGTAGAAAAGTATAGGGGCTTTAGAGGTATTGAGCAGCCTCTCTTTCTGTGATTCATAGAAAGAGGCAGTTGAATCTACCCCAATATTCAGCTCTGTAACACCATCGTAAAGAGGGAGGTACATAATGTAGTCTATTCTGTTTCCCTGTAGTTTGCGGGCAAACAGATTCATGCTCTCCTTGCCGTTTGGCTGTGCGGTTCCGGTAAAGTACCACTGATTGTCTATTCTGCTGTAAAGGTCAAGACCCCTTATGCCCGTTCCGGGCATGTGTGCCATGCTAAAATTGTTAAGCAGAGTCCATTTTGCCCCAATGGTCTTGCTGTCTGTGCAGAAAATCACTGCAATGCCGGCACTGTTCTGTCCAAGATCCCAGACAGGTTTCCTAACCTTTCCCTCTAACTGTTGCGGAAGACGGGTATAGAATGCGGTTCCATAATCCGCTTGGTTTACAATATGGGCTTTGCCCTCCTTTACAAGTTCTTTAACATTGTAGTACTTTAGGTCTTTTGCCTTTTGTGCTGTTGCGTAGTCTGCACTTAATACACAAAGTGCTGCAACGGCAATTCCAACTAAATTCTTTATCATAATTTTAATATAAAAACTCTTCAAGTGGTAACCATGTAATCTCTATCCCCTTTCGTTCCATCCCTCTGAACCATGTCATCTGTCTCTTGGCAAACTGATGGATTGCAGTTTGCAGTCTATTAACCATGGCAGCATACTCTAACTCTCCGGTAAGGTATAGAGTTACAAATTTATATTCCAATCCGTAATAAATAAGGTCTTCCCCCTTTATTCCACTGTCTAACAGCCTTTTCACCTCATCTGTCATCCCCTCTTTAAGCCGGCTCTCCAATCTTGCGTCTATCCTTTTGTTACGGGTCTCCCTATCTACATCTACACCTAAAAAAAGAATGGAATTTTTATCGGGAAGTGTAAGACCTGTATCCTTTATCTCTTTGTCTGCACTCTCCAACTCTATCTCAATAGCCCTTATGGCTCTCTTTTTAGTGTCAAAATCTGTGTTGTTGTGGGGCTGCGTGCCGTTTTTGCTTTTTAAATCTGTGAGCATTGCCATAAGCTCATCCATAGACTTTTGCTCCAATTCGGAGCGCAGCTGCATATTTGGTGCAACCTCCTTCAGCTCATATCCGCAGGTGGCAGCCTCTATGTACAACCCGGACCCTCCGCATATTATAGGAAAGTTCCCTCTCTCAATAATCTGCCTGTATGCTGTTGAGAAATCTCTCTGGTAGCGGAAGATATTGTATTTCTCCCCTGCCGGCACAATATCTACAAGATGAACGGGGATCTCTCCATACTCCTCCAAGTCTTTGCCTGTGCCAATATCCATTCCAATATACACCTGTCTCGAATCGGCAGAGAGTATCTCGGCTTTTTTGCCGGTCAGCCTCTCTATGGTGTGAGCCAAAGCCACTGCTGCTTTGGTCTTTCCGCTTGCAGTGGGGCCAAGAATGGTTATTGCCGAATAATTATTGTTTAAATACTCTTTAAGCATTGCTTTTGCAGATGAGGATTCGCAAGGCCAAAGTTAGGAATTATTCACTACTTTTGTGCAAATTACGGCTTCTTACAAAGGAGGAGATATGTCTAAGGAAAAGAGAGCAAGAGTTGAGATAAGAAACAAGAGGGCAGGTTTTGAGTACACATTTTTAGAAAACTACACTGCCGGGATTGTGCTGTGTGGAACAGAGATTAAATCTATCCGTGCAGGCAAGGCATCGTTAGTAGATTCTTACTGCTATTTCAACAGGGGGGAGTTGTATATAAAAGGGATGCATATTGCAGACTACTGGTGGGGTTCGTTTAATAAACACGACCCTTACAGAGACCGTAAACTGCTGCTGAACAAGCGTGAACTAAGAAAATTGGAGCGTGCAATAAAAGATAAGGGGCTTACCATTGTGGCTACCCGTCTTTTTATTGCAGACAACGGTTATGCAAAGGTCAATATCTCCCTTGCCAAAGGTAAGCGCGAGTTCGACAAAAGACAATCTATTAAAGAGAAAGATCTCCGCCGCGAGATGCAGCGCGTAGACTAAGCAATAATAAAAGGAGTTGTCTAAAAAGGTAATTTCTGCGTTATGCTTGCTTCACAAATCCTCATTTACGTAAGTAAACTCCGGTTTGTTCAGCTTCGCAAGCCTTGAAATTCCACTTTTTATATAACTCCTCATAAAGAGGATACTTAATTGAAGCGAGAGGGGGACTAAAAGGTCAGAAAAACTCTCTAAGACTTGAATATTTGGAAACAAGGTAGAGCAGACCTCTCCTACAAACAAGAAAAAGAGGCTTGACTAATACTTTTTAGTCAGCCTCTCTTGTCTGTTACTAACTGAAAATCAGATTTATTGTACTTTGGCAACAAGATTCCTGTCGCCATAACCGTTGTCAATTCTGCTTGTGGCAGGCCAGAACTTGTTCTCATGCAACCACTCAAGCGGGAATGCCGCAACAGCTCTGCTATACTTATGGTTCCACTCATCTGCACAAACCTCATCAGCAGGGTGAGGAGAGTTCTTTATAGGATTATCCTCCGCATCATACTCTCCCGATTTAATCATATCGCACTCCCTCTTTATCTGCTTCATTGTCTCAACAAACCGGTCTAACTCCTCCTTGCTCTCAGACTCGGTAGGCTCAATCATAAGAGTCTCGTGTACAGGGAATGAAAGAGTTGGAGCATGGAACCCGTAATCCATAAGACGCTTTGCAAGGTCTGTTGCATCTACCCCAAACTCGCTCTTGAAGTTGCGGCAGTCTACAATACACTCATGACCAACAAACCCCTTCTCCCCTCTGTACAGAATAGAATACTCCGGAGCAAACCGGTGAGCCATATAGTTGGCATTCAGAATAGCAACCTGTGTAGATTTCTTGAGACCCTCCGCACCAAGCAGTTTGATATATGCATGGGTTATAGGGGCAAGCATTGCATTACCATGCAGACCGGCACTTACCGCACCATCTCCCGGAACCATTGGGTTCCCCGGCATATAAGGAGCCAGCGCAGCTGTACAGCAGATAGGGCCGGCACCGGGACCACCGCCTCCGTGAGGCATTGCAAACGATTTGTGAAGGTTAAGATGGCATATATCTGCCCCAATAAAGCCCGGATTGGTAAGACCAATCTGTCCGTTCATATTGGCGCCATCCATAAACACCTTACCGCCAAACTTATGTATCGTATCTACAATCTCTTTAATCTCAGCCTCAAAAATACCGTGAGTAGAAGGGTATGTAATCATCAGTCCGGCAAGATGCTCCTTGTTAGCCTCTGCCTTCTCCCTAAGCTCGCTTACTATAACATTGCCGTGGTCGTCGCACCCCACAAGCACAATCTCAAATCCGGCCATAGCCGCAGATGCAGGGTTGGTACCATGGGCAGATGTAGGGATAAGCATAATATTCCTCTCCTTGCCACCGTTTGCCTCATGCCATCTTCTTATTGTAAGCAGACTGGCATACTCTCCGGCCGCTCCGGAATTAGGCTGTAGGCAGCATGCGTCAAAACCTGTAATGGCACACAAATCCTTAGAGAGCTCATCTAACAACATAGTATATCCCTCCACCTGGTTTGCAGGGGCAAGAGGGTGAACATTGGCAAGCTCGCTCCAACTCAAAGGCAACATCTCAACAGCCGCGTTCAGCTTCATTGTACATGAACCGAGAGGAATCATAGAATGAGTAAGCGAAATATCCTTTCTCTCCAATTTTTTAAGGTATCTCATCATCTCTGTCTCCGAATGATAGCTGTTGAATACCTTCTGTTGCAGATATGCACTCTCTCTCTTCATAAAGCCCTCTTCGGAAGCCTTGTTGCAGTTACATGCACATGCAGGAGCCGTCTCAAATACCGCAAGCACCTTAGCCGCCTCTTCACTGTCTGTAAGCTCATCTACACTTATGCGCACCCTGTTAGGAAGATAATAGAAATTTATTCCCGATCTCTCTGCCCTTGACTGAATCTTGGCAATATCCAAAGGTAGCTCTTTGCCCTCTTTCAGCCGGCCGCAAATCTCTATTGTGTCAAAGAAGTTCTCCGAACTTAAAATATATCCGGCATTTTTAAGGAAGTAGGCAATGGAATGAGCATACATAGATGTTCTCTCTGCTATATCCCTTATACCCTCTGGGCCATGGTAAACTGCGTACATACCGCTCATTGATGCCATAAGGGCTGTTGCAGTACATACATTAGATGTAGCCTTCTCCCTCTTTATATGCTGCTCTCTTGTCTGTAGCGCAAGTCTCAGCCCCTCTTTGCCCAATCTGTCTACAGATACTCCTATGATACGGCCCGGAATATTTCTCTTATAGGCATCCTTAGTTGCCATATAACCTGCTGTAGGACCGCCAAATCCCATCGGGAGGCCAAACCTCTGGGCAGATCCTACTGCAACATCTGCACCCCAGGCTGCCGGCTCTTTAAGCACTGCAAGAGATAGAAGGTCGCAATAAGCTGTTACAAGACAACCCTCTGCATGAGCCTTTTCGCAGAACTGAGCATAATCCCTTACCTCTCCATTTGCTGCAGGGTATTGTACCATTGCACCATAGCATTTAGGTCCAAATTCGTAAGTTGCATAATCACCTGTCTCTATCTCTATCCCAAGACCTTTAGCCCTTGTCTTTAAAACAGAAAGCACCTGCGGGAATATATTATTGTCTACAAACATTACATTTCTGCCCTCTTTAACCATTGCGCGGCTGCGAAGCTCGTACATCATTCTCATTGCCTCAGCAGCAGACTGAGCATCATCTAACATAGAGCAGTTAGAGAGAGGAAAACCTGT
The DNA here is from genome assembly GCA_963643305.1 of Eggerthellaceae bacterium. Taxonomy (GTDB): domain Bacteria; phylum Bacteroidota; class Bacteroidia; order Bacteroidales; family UBA932; genus Egerieousia. Next base: position 541 of record CAVIKQ010000018.1, on the reverse strand, counting down.
AAGCTCGCTTATTACCGTCTGGAATACCAACAGAGCCTCAAGACGACCTTGCGAAATCTCTGCCTGATATGGGGTATAAGAGGTGTACCACACAGGATTTTCAAATATATTCCTTACTATTACAGGAAGCGTTCCTGTTCCGTAGAATCCCATTCCTATCAGCGAACGGAAGTTCTTGTTCTTAGAAACCATCTCTTTAAGGTGCGCAAGGTAAGCATTCTCGCTCATTGGAGCCGAGAGCTTTATATCCTCCTTTAAAAGCACATTCTGAGGAACGGTCTTTTGTGCTAATTCGTCCAAGCTCCCAAGTCCAAGAATACCAAGCATCTCCTTAATGTCTTTCTCTCTTGGTCCTATATGCCTGTCTTTAAATGTTATTGCCATATAATTTTTATTTTAAACTTCGTTTACAATCACTACGCCTCGGCATAATCAAAATAAATTTTGCTTCTGCACTCGGCTTAATCGTTTATTGTAGGCTTCGTCTACAATCACTACGCCTCGGCATAATCAAAATAAATTTTGCTTCTGCACTCGGCTT
>CAVIKQ010000017.1:11841-19183 GCA_963643305.1 Eggerthellaceae bacterium | reverse complement strand
TTTTCAATTTATGGAGTTTTCATTTAAGGAGATTATAGGAGCCTTTATGGTTCTGTTTGCGGTGATTGATATAACAGGCTCAATTCCAATCATATTGGATATGAAGTCTAAGGGGAGTCAGATAAAGCCTCTTTTTGCTGCATCTATCTCTATGGTGCTGTTAATCTTCTTCCTTTTTGCGGGAGATGCGCTGCTTGCGTTATTTGGGGTAGATGTAAAGTCTTTTGCGGTTGCCGGTGCAATTGTGCTCTTTGTGCTTGCCATAGAGATGCTTATGGGGGTAGAGATTATGAAGTATAACGGGCCGGGGGGGAGTGCAACTCTTGTTCCGCTTGTCTTTCCGCTAATAGCAGGTGCCGGTACTCTTACAACTCTTATTGCCATGCGTGCCGAGTATCATGTTGAGAATATCATAATGGCCATAATACTTAATATGATACTTGTCTATTTTGTGTTGAGGCATCTCTCCTGGATAGAGCGCAAATTTGGCAACAGCTTTATCTATATTCTCAGGAAATTCTTTGGGATAATCTTGTTGGCTATATCGGTCAAGCTGTTTGCAACCAATATTATGGAGATGTTCAAGTAGACACAGGAAGACTGTCTGCCATTCAACAGGATTTTGAGGTATAATAAAAAAGGCAGCTGCGGCGTAATGCTGTAGTTGCCTTTTTACTGTTTGGGTTGCGTATTGGAGATATTCATTGCCCTATCGGGACCAAGAAATGCAAAATTCTTTATTGCTTCTATTGCTTTGTCTATAACAAACGGCAGCTCTTTCTCCTCTGCCTCTTTCCACTCGCCAAGCACATAGTCTATCTGCTGCCCTTTGGAGAATGAATCCCCTATGCCTATTCTCAATCTGGCGTACTCCTTGGTGCCTAACAGCTCATTAATGTTTTTAAGGCCGTTGTGGCCGCCGTCGCTCCCCTGCTTCCTTAGCCTCACGGTGCCAAGCGGAAGGGCAATGTCGTCTACAACCACAAGCAGGTTCTCTATCTTTATCTTTGCCTCATGCAACCAGTAGTTTACGGCTTTACCGCTGAGGTTCATGTATGTAGAGGGCTTTAGCAGAATCAGTTTATGCCCTCTGTACGAAACTTCTGCTACCGAACCGTATCTGACAGATAAAAAAGAAGTGCCGGCTTCCTTTGCAAAGGCATCCAGCACTTTAAAACCTGCATTGTGCCTTGTATTGGAATATTCTGCTCCTATATTGCCTAATCCGGCTATAAGAAAGTTCATAAGGCACAACTGTTTAAGACTATTTCTTTGCTGCTGCGGCTGCTGCATTTGCGGCACCGAGAGCTGCACGGGTCATCTTAACTGCACAGATGATGGTGCTCTTAGGGGAAACAATCTGAACATTATCGTATGACAAATCACCTGCTACTATGGTCTTGCCAAGCTGTAGGTTTGTAATGTCAACAACAAGATTGTCTGGCAGATTGTCCATGTCTGCAGAGATTTTAAGTTTTCTTGCAGATACCAACAGCTTACCACCCTGTTTAACACCCTCTGATACTCCGGTAATAACAACAGGTACATCAATTACAACCGGTTTATCGTGAGAGATTGCAAGGAAGTCTATATGAAGGATTGCGTCTGTTACAGGATGGTACTGTGCATCGTGGAATACGCATTTATATGTCTTCCCCTCAACTTCTATGTCAATGATGAATGATTTTGGTGTATTGGTTATCTTTCTAAGTTCCTTCTCGTTTACAGAGAAATTAACGTTTGCAACGTTTGCGCCATAGATAACGCATGGTACCTCACCGCTTCTTCTAAGCTGTTTAAGGTCTTGCTTGTTGCCAATCTTTCTGGCATTGCCTTTAAATTGTAATGTTTCCATAATTAAAAAATGTGTTACTCAGTCTGAATATGCAGACCCCATTGCACCAAAAAAGATGCCTTTTTGTAAGGCGCAAAGGTAATGAAATTTTTTAATCGGCTTATAGAATTGTAAAAATATTTTGGAGAAATGAAATTTAATGCTACCTTTGCATTAGAATTGTTAAAAACAAATAATCATTAAAAATAAAGATAACAATATAAAACAATAATAAACAGCAAAAAGTTGAATTATTTAAAAATTTACAGTATGAAAAAGAGATTTATATGTACAGTTTGCGGTTATGTTCACGAGGGTGACGATGCTCCCGATTTTTGTCCGCTTTGCAAGGCTCCAAAGGCTAAATTTAAAGAGATGGTAGAGACAGAGGGTGCGCTTCAGTTTGCAGATGAGCATGTGATAGGTGTAGCCAAGGGGTGTGATGCAGAGGTTATGGAGGGGCTTAAAGCTCATTTTGCAGGGGAGTGTTCAGAGGTTGGAATGTATCTGGCAATGAGCCGTCAGGCAGACAGAGAGGGTTATCCTGAGGTTGCCGAGGCGTTTAAAAGATATGCTTTTGAGGAGGCAGAACATGCAGCAAGGTTTGCAGAGCTGATTGGTGATGTTGTATGGGATACCGAGACAAACCTTAAAAAGAGAATGGAGGCTGAGGCCGGTGCTTGTGAGGACAAGAAGAGAATAGCAACTTTGGCAAAGAAATATAATTATGATGCTATCCACGACTCTGTGCATGAGATGTGTAAAGATGAGGCTCGTCATGGAAAAGGCTTTGAGGGGCTGTATAACAGGTATTTTAAGAAATAATTTGGTAATGCCGGATTTTTTATAGTAAAATTGGGTGTTTGTGTGGAAAGGGGGAGAATGACTGTGACAAACAGGCTGTTCTCCCCCTTTTAGTTTTCATAATTCCTTTGCATCTACTCCGCTTCATGTACCCTTTCCCATCTATCCCTCATCATCGTTGTCAAAGCTGTAGAAGAGGGCATCAATCTCTCTGCGCTGTTTTTTGGTAGGTCTCCCTTCTCCACGCTCCCTTTTAAGAAATATGGTCTCTTTTGGCGCAACCAATTTATCCAATTCGGTCTGAGGCGTTATATCTGTAACATAATCCTTTACAAGTGCCGCTCCTTGTCTTTTGTCTATAAGGGCATTTACTATATATTCATAGTGGACGGCTCCCTTTCTGACCATTATGCGGTCTCCGGTCTTTACCTCCTTAGATGATTTTGCCTCCATGCCGTTAATAGAGACCTTGCCTGTCTTGCAGGCCTCCGCTGCATCTGACCTTGTCTTAAAGGCTCTTATGCACCACAAAAACTTGTCTATTCTAACCTCTTCTGCCATATTCAACCTCTTAATCAGATAAGATAATTGTCCTCCTCCTCTTGCGGCTGAGGCATATATATCTCCAATACTACGCTTTTGCCTCTTGCAGAGATGCTCTCTGCCGGTCTTATAATAAAATCCTCCATTGATGCCGGTATCATAACAGATCTGCCGCGTTGTAACTTAATTACATTCTTGTCATTTGTAACTATCTCTGTCTCCCCCTCTATTGCAATGTACAGTATAAAGGAGCCTGTCTGCGATGGATAGATGCGTTTTGCAGAGGAGAGTTCAATTGCGTTTATTATAAAATACTCCGTATTGTTTATTGCAACAGACTTGTTTCCATCTGTAGCTAAGGTGTCTGTGTCACTAAAAGTTAAGAAGATATTGGAATAGTGCAGACGCGGATTGTATTTTTTGTAGTCTATTATATCAATGGCCTCATTGAGGTGCATTTTGCGGGCGGTAGCCGGATTAAACTCTCGTCCCCAGTCGTAGAGGCGGTAGGTTATATCTGAACACTGCTGTACCTCCGCTATGAGCAGCCCACCCTCTGCAGCATGTACAGTCCCCGGTGCAATATAGAATGTGTCCCCCTTCTTAGGGTGTATTGCATTAAGAACCTCTTTTACCGTCCCATTCTTGCATCTCTCGTAAAACTCCTTTGGAGTAATCTCTCTGTTGAAGCCCATATAGATTGTTGCTGTTGGGTCTGCCTCCATTACATACCAGCACTCGGCCTTGCCGTAACTCTCCTCCCGTTCCATGGCTGTAATATTGTCTGGGTGTACCTGCAGGGAGAGCTTGTCCTCCACATCGAGAACCTTTAGAAGTAACGGGAACTGCCCTCTGTAGTATTGGAAGATATTTTCGCCAATGGCATCTCCCATATAGGTATCTACAAACTCCTCCAATGAGTTCTCTGCAAAAAATCCGTTTTCAACAATAGAGCTGTCGTTTATCATTCCCGATATCTCCCAGCTTTCGCCAATGGGTTCTTTACCTGTAAGGCCGGGATAGTCCTCTGCAGAAAATCCAATATTTAATATCTCTTTGATTCTGTTGCCTCCCCATACCTTTTCGTGCGGTTCGGAGATGAATTGTAGCGGATATAGTTTTGTATTGTTCATGTTAAAAATTTTTTGCTGTGGGAAAAAGCTCTTTGCCACAAGAGAGTTTTCTGTTAAGGTAGTAGAACAGGAGGGCTGTAACGATGACCGATACAGCTATAAGGACAAGGTAAGATTCACCCCCTGCATAGTCTGTCATTATCTCTTTAAGAAAATTGTCAGACATGCTGTATTCGGGGAACAGCTTGGCTGTTACCACAGATGTGCCGTTTGTTATAAAGTGCATTAGAATGGTAAGCCAAAGGTTGTGTGTGCGCCAGTAAATCCATCCCAATGCCAATCCAATTATAAAGGCAGGGAGGGCTTGCCAAGGATTAAAATGCATTACACCAAAGATTACAGCACTTATGATTATAGCTTTTGTGCCACCTAAATGGTATATAAGGCCTCTCTCAATAAACCCTCTAAGTAAGAGCTCCTCTAATAGCGGAGCGGCAACCACTACTGCAATTATCTGGCTTGCAGAGCCGTTTATAAGGGATTGTAACAGCTCTTTAAAATAATCGGGCATAGACATCCACGATATAAGCGGATCTGTTGCAATCTGCAGGAAGAGGGTGAGCAGTGTTACGGTAAAGAAAAGGGTAAATGTCCCTAATTTTCCGTTGTCTGCCTTAACAATGGGAATCTCTGTGAATTTCCTCTTTTTGCCAAGCAGTAGCAGATAGATGAAAGGGGGAATTATTGTAATAATGTATATGAGCAGCTGGTTAGATTCTCTGCCTATAGGGAAGAGGATAAGTGCAACACTTATAAACAGCCCAAATGCAATATACACCAACAGGGTTATCCAACTCTGTGTAAAGTTGGGTAATGAGTGTCTTGCATCTGTTGCCATATCACCGGCCAGTTGCCGTAAAACATAGAGGGCTTTCATAAAAATCTTTATAAACAAATCTTTGAAAAGTGATGTTGCTTTTTTATCTTTGCATCTGTCAAAATTTCTGTATCCATCAAACGGTTAGATGAAAACGCAACCCAAAAATAGGCAAAAAATATTAAAATTATTAAGGAACAAGTATCTTATTGTTGCTGTTGTTGCCATAGTCTGGATTCTTTTCTTGGATTCAAACAGTATCTACAACTGGTTGCGAGACCGTAGGCTTGTAAAGAGTCAGGAGTTGCAAAAGGAGTATTTCCGATTGGGAATAAAGAACTTAGACGAAAAACTGCAGGAGTTGTCCTCCAATAAAGACAGCTTAGAAAAGTTTGCCCGTGAGGAGTATCTGTTCCATGAGCCCGATGAGGATATATATATATTTCCTCAACAGAAATAGCTCTGCCAACAACAGAAACAGCTCTGCCAAAGACTATCAACTATCAATTATAAACCCGATAATCCTCCTTTCCCTCGTTTCCCTATCTCAACTACTAACTATAAACAGCTCTGTCAGACAAGGTTAAGCAGTGTTGGATAGTCGTATGTAGGTGCGTTGTCATACCCTTTGTGGAACGGGTTGTAGTAATACTGGTCTATCCCAAAGTCTCTTGCCCCATAGATATCATTGGTAAGGTCATCTCCAACCATAAGGGTTTGGCTCTTTACTCCGCCAAGTGCGTTGAGTGCCGCCATAAAGATGTTAGGATGGGGTTTAAGGTATCCTACCTCCTCCGATATTATATAAGCATCTATATACTCGCCTATTCTCGAATTGGCCAATTTTCTGTATTGCATCTCGGCAAAACCGTTGGTAATTACTGCTATCTTCTTCCCCCTCTCATGCAGGGTTCTCAGAACAATGTCTGCTCCCGGTTCCAGTATTGTCTCTGTTACCATCTGTTCAACGTATGCAACGGTGAATTTATCCGACAGCCTCTTTATCTTTTTATACTTGGCAGGGAACTCATTAACCGGTGTGCCATCCTCTGTTTCATGCTTAAAGTAGCTTTTAAAGGTGTGCAGAAACCGTAGAGATCTTAACATCTCTTTGGTTATCTCTCCGGCCTCATACCTCTGCCAAAGATGTTTGTTTATAGTCTCGTACCTCTTTACAAATTCATCTTTGTCTGTAATGCCAAAACGTTCTCCAACAAAGAAATGGTCTAACAGTTTGCATATAGCACTATGGGCATTCTTGTCAAATGCCCATATAGTTCTGTCAACATCAAAAAGGTAGTAATTGTAATTTTTGCCAAGCATGAATGATTATTTAGTATAAGAGTCTATCATTCTGTTAATTGCCCTTATGCAGACCGGGCAGAAATCTTTTGCCGAGTTGCTTTTCATGCGGCAGTTCTCTCTTGGGCGGAAAATCCCTTTTGCCATATACCCGCCACCTTCGTACAGTCCTACCTCCTCCTTGCCAACCATATCTTCCCATTTTTCGGCAAAATTTACCTTTGTTGTAATGTTGGCCTCCCAAGGTTCGAGTTTAAGATTGTAAAAATCTTCGTAAGATGTCTCCGAATCGTAGTACTCATCTGCAAGACCGGCAAAGCTGTGACCAAACTCATGCACAAAGACCTCAGCCTCATATTGGTGGTCGCTCATGCTTAACCCGTAAAAATTATAGATTCCACCACCTCCGTATGTATTGGTGTTTACAATTACATATATTGCATCGTAAGGTGCATTGGAGGCAAGTTTGCATACATCTGTCTGATTAGGTGCGGTTAGGTATCTGTCTGTCCTGAATGTGTAGAAGTTAGAATTTGCAGCGGTGTTTTTCCAGATGTTCAAATGAGGGAAGTCTGTTCCGCTGTCTTGGCTCTGTGATTCTACCGCCCAGATGTTAAAGTCGTTTTTACGGCTTTTATATGGCTCCATTTCAAAGAGATAGCCCATAAATTTTTCTGCATCTTTCCTAAACTTGTCCATCTCACCCTCTGTGTAACCCTCTGCAACAAACAGCAGGTCTACCTTTTTAGAACAGTCTCCGTTGTAAAGCAGGGTGTCTACCTTAAAATTATTATCGGGACTTGTACATATAAGTTTATCATCCGGGTCTACCTTAAATGTGGCAAGCTCCTCAAACTTACCTGTCTCCTTATTTCTCTCGCTTATCCTTATTGTTACAGGGTCTTGAGG
>CAVIKQ010000017.1:0-11831 GCA_963643305.1 Eggerthellaceae bacterium | reverse complement strand
ACCTCCTTAGATATGTTGCCAAGAAAGAGATCCTGCTTTGCTGCGTCACCTGCAAAGACAAAATCCAATCTCATTCTGTAGGGGGTAAAATATTTATCATAATCTACATGTACTCTGCTTTGTCCCAAAAGAGAAACTGCACATAGAATAAAAGTTAGAAATCCTGCTGCTTTTTTCATACCTGTATATTTTTAATTATCTGTTTCCCGATTAATTATTTCCCAACATAGTTTTGGGGTGTAACGGACAAAAGCTCCTTCTTTACAGAGTCCGATACGTTAAGTCCCTTTATGAACGCGGCAATGCTCTCCCTGTTTATGCCGCTATGTCCTCTGGTAAGTTCCTTTAAGGTCTCGTAGGGGTTAGGGTACCCCTCTCTCCTTAATACTGTCTGTATAGCCTCTGCCACAACAGCCCAGTTGTCCTCCAAGTCCTGCTCCAATTTCTCGCGGTGCAGAATGAGCTTACCAAGCCCTTTGGATAATGATTTTAAGGCAATCATAGAGTGGGCAACGGGAACCCCGATGTTTCTTAGAACGGTTGAGTCTGTGAGGTCTCGCTGCATTCTCGACAGCGGCAGTTTTAATGCAAGGTGGGTGAATATTGCATTTGCAACTCCAAAGTTGCCCTCTGCGTTTTCAAAATCTATTGGATTCACCTTATGTGGCATTGCAGATGAACCAACCTCTCCTGCCTTTACCTTCTGCTTAAAGTAGTCCATTGAGATGTATGTCCAGATATCCCGGCACAAATCCATAAGGATTGTGTCTATTCTCTCCATGTTCTGAAAGAGGGCTGCAAGATTGTCGTAGTGTTCAATCTGGGTAGTGGGGTAGGAGCGTTTAAGCCCAAGTCTGTTCTCTACAAAATCCTCTGCAAAGCTGTTCCAATTGATGTTGGGATAGGCAAAATTGTGGGCATTCATGTTACCTGTAGCCCCTCCGAACTTGGCTGAATATGGTATTGTTTTAAGCAATCTCAGCTGTTCGTTCACTCTTGCCACAAATACGTACAACTCCTTTCCCAATCTTGTGGGAGAGGCCGGTTGTCCGTGTGTGTGGGCAAGCATGGGTATATCTGCCCACTCTTTAGAGATCTTTTGGAGGGTCTCTACAACCTCATTGAGCAGAGGCTGCCAGCACTCCTCAATCCCCTCTTTTAAAGAGAGCGGAACTGCCGTGTTGTTTATGTCTTGCGATGTGAGGCCAAAGTGCACAAACTCTTTGTACCGTGAGATGTTCAGCTTCTCAAAAGCCTCTTTGATATAATATTCAACAGCTTTTACATCGTGATTTGTAATCGTCTCCGTAGCCTTTACCTTTTCTGCATCTTGTGGGGTGAATCTCTCATACAGCTTTCTCAGTGCTGCAAATTTTGTTTTGTCAAACTCTGCAAGCTGTGGTAAAGGGAGTTCGCACAGTGCTATAAAGTACTCTACTTCTACTCTTATTCTGTATTTTATAAGGGCGTATTCAGAAAAATAGTCTGCAAGGCGCTCAACTTTGTCTTTGTAGCGACCGTCAATTGGCGTAATGGCTGTTAATCGGTTCTCTATCATAAACGGATAATCTGTTAAAAATGCAAAAGTAGCAAAAATCCAACATGTTTTTATACATTTGCCGATATAACAGATAAAGGTACGGATATGAAAGAGTTAATGGGAATACTTAATATTAATAATGAGTCTTTTTTTGCCGGCAGCAGGTGTACCGATGCAAAGATGGCCATAGAGAGAATGGAGATGATGTATGAGCAGGGGGCAGATATAATAGACCTTGGCGGATGTTCTACCCGGCCCGGTTCTACCCCTGTAAGCCAGGAACAGGAGTGGGAGTATCTTAAACCTGTACTCTCTGCCCTGCCTTGCAACAGGCCATACAAGATATCTATAGATACTTTTTATAGCAGAACGGTAGAGCTTGCATACGATAGCATAGGGGAGTTTATTGTTAATGATATTTCTGCCGGAGAGGATGATGCAGATATGCTGCCTGTTGTGGGGAGGCTTAAACTGCCCTATATTGCCATGCATAAGAGGGGTACGCCATCTACCATGCAGCAGATGTGCAGCTATCCCAACGGTGTTGTGAATGAGGTGATAAGGTATTTTAGAGAGTTTGAGGAGAGGGCTGCGGAGTGCGGCGTTGCAGATTATATGATAGACCCCGGTCTCGGTTTTGCCAAGACTATTGAGCAGAATTATGAGCTGCTTTGCAGTACGGGGAGGATAAAAAAGGAGTTGGGGCGTAAGATTCTTATAGGGCTTTCTCGTAAGGGGATGATATGGAAATTGCTGGGTACCAACCCAAATGAGGCTCTTTGCGGTACGGTGGCTCTTAACCTTTTAGCTCTTGTTAGGGGGGCAGATATTATTAGGGTTCACGATGTTAAAGAGGGGGCAGAGACAATAAGATTGGCTCATGCCGTAATGGAGGCAGACCAACGACTGTAGAAACTGTTTGCATATTTGATTAATTGTTAGTAGTTTTGCAGCGGAAAGGAAAGTGTGGAGAGCCCGCCTCAAAAGAGGTAGGCTCTTTTTGTTAAGGACTACTAAAACATGGATGTATGAGAAAAGAGGATATTTCAAGGGTTATTGCAGATTATTTAAGCTCTCACAACCTGTTTCTTGTTGATGTTGTCATCTCTAAGGATGATGATATTGAGATTACCATTGAGTCTAAGGACTCCGATGTACAGATTGATAATTGTGTAGATATAGATCATATTGTTGCTGCTGCGTTCAACAGGGATGTGAATGATTATTCGCTTACTGTAACGTCGGCAGGGTTAGACCAGCCTTTTAAGGTGTTGGAGCAGTATGAGAAATGCAAGGGCAAAGAGGTGGAGCTTGTTGTAAAACAGCTTGGCGAGGAGAATGAGGGGATAAAGAGGGGTGCCGGTGGCAAGATAACCGGTTCTATTTTCTCTGTAGCTGAGACCGGAATAGAGGTCTCTGTAACGGAGAGGGTTAAGGAGCCGGGGGATAAAAAGAGCAGGGAGGTTGCAAGGTGTGTCTTCTTTGCTTTTGATAATATAAAGAGCTGCAGACCTGTTGTAAAGTTCAAGTAGCGGTTGTAACGCTGCTTTTGCCGGAAAAATTGAATAGCAGATGTAGGACATGTTTGTTGGAAAGGTCTGAATGACAGGGCAGAACAGTATTTATCGGGAAGAGAAACAAAAATTAAAATATATACAATTAAATATGGAAGGGCTAAATTTAATAAGCACGTTTGCGGAGTTTAAAGAGACCAAGAATATAGACCGCGCTACTATGATGAGCGTTTTGGAGGATATTTTTAAGACTCAGCTTGCAAGAATGTATGGAAGTGCAGATAACTTTAATGTTATTATAAACACAGACAGGGGGGATGTGGAGATATGGAGGAACAGGACTGTGGTTGAACATGTTGAGGATCCTAATACGCAGATCTCAAAGGAGGAGGTAGATAAGATAGATTCTTCGTTTGAGATTGGGGACGAGTATGCAGAGGAGGTGAAATTGGAGTCTTTTGGGAGAAGGGGTATTCTTAATTTAAGACAGAACCTGCAGGGCAGGATAATGGATATTGAGAAGGCTAATCTGTATAATCTTTATAAGGACAGACTTGGAGAGATTATCATTGGAGAGGTTTATCAGGCGTGGAAGAAGGAGGTTTTGGTTATGGATGAGAATGATAATGAGCTGCGTCTGCTTAAACAGGACCAGATTCCTACAGATAATTTTAGAAAGGGGGATACTGTAAAGGCTATTGTGGATAAGGTTGAGATGAAGAACAATAACCCTGTGATTCTGCTCTCGAGAACCACTCCAAAGTTTTTGGAGAGATTGTTTGAGCAGGAGGTGCCGGAGATTTTTGATGGCCTTATAACCATTAAGAAGGTTGTGAGGATTCCGGGTGAGCGTGCAAAGGTGGCTGTTGAGTCTTATGATGACAGGATAGATCCGGTTGGTGCTTGTGTTGGTGTAAAGGGTTCAAGGATTCATGGTATTGTAAGGGAGCTCAGGAATGAGAATATAGATATAATAAACTGGACAACCAATACGCAGCTGCTTGTGCAGAGGGCGTTGAGTCCTGCAAAAATCTCCTCTATAAAGGTTTCCGAGGAGGATGGTAAGATATATGTCTCCCTTAAACCGTCTGAGGTCTCTCTTGCCATTGGTAAGGGGGGAAGCAATATAAAACTTGCAAGTGAATTGGTGGGTAAGGAGATAGAGGTATTCAGGGAGCTCGAAGAGGAGGAGGAGGATGTTCTGCTTACAGAGTTCTCAGACGAGATAGAACAGTGGGTTATAGATGCTCTTAGAAATATAGGTTGCGATACTGCAAAGAGTGTCCTTGCTCTCTCTGTTGATGATATTGTAAAACGTGCAGATCTTGAGGAGGAGACTGTAGAGGAGGTTCAGAAGATATTGAGGGCAGAGTTTGAGGATGAGGGTAAATAATTAATAAAAAAGGGGGATAATATGGCAGAAAAAGAGAGTATAAGAATAAGTAAGGTACTGATAGAGTATAACATTGGGCTTAACACCCTAAGGGAGTTCCTTGGTAAGAAGGGTATTTCTATAGATGCAAATCCTAATGCTAAATTGGATGGCGATACCTATGCGTTGGTAGAGAAGGAGTTCAAGAAGGAGCAGATAGTTAAGGAGGAGAGCAAGAAGGTTGCCATTAAGGTTAAGGATATTACCCAACCTAAGGAGAAGGAGCATGAGGAGGAGGAAGAACATGTTAAGGAGGTTATCATAAAATCAAATGTAGATGAGGTGGTAAAAGGTCCTAAGATTTTGGGCAAGATAGATTTAGGTGTTAAACAGCAACATACGGTTGTGCCTCAGCCGCAACCAAAGCCTGCCCCTAAGCCGGAGGTTAGAGAGGAGGCTAAGAGCGAGATTCCTGCAGCGGCAGAGAGGAAAGTTGAGGCAGAGATTGTTAAGAAGGATGTTGCTGCTGCCGTTCATGAGCATGAGAATAAGTTGAAACAGGAGCCTGTTAAAGAGCCGGGTAATGTAAACTCTGTTAAAAATCCCCCTAAACAGCAGAGTATTAATCCAAACCATACAACAGGCAGCCAATTCTCAAATAACAGCAGACCTAACGGCCAACAGAAGGTGCAGGAGGAGAGACATCTGGAGAAAGTTCAGCCGCAAAAGCCTGTAGAGGAGAGTGTACAGCATATAGAGACGGTGGTTGAGAAGCTGACAGGTCCTAAAAGTGTAGGAAAGATAGATCTTACCCAGTTTAACAAGGGTAAGTCATCTTCTGATGCAAAAAATAATAAGGGTAAGCGAGAAAGGATTCATAATCAGAAGGTAAAGGTAGATGTTGCCAAGGTTGCAGGTAAGAACCAGAACAAGGATAACAGAGACAGGAACAAGAATCATGGCAACGGCCAGAACAACAACGGGCAGAATAATCAGGGTGGCAAGAAGGGTAAGTTTAATGATGGAGGCAAGAGGAAAAAATCTGATTTCAAGCCTGTAAAGCCTGTAGAGGTAGATGAGGATGCAGTACAGAGACAGATTAAGGAGACTTACCTTAAAATGATAGAGGGCAAGGGTAAAACCAAGGGTTCTAAATATCGTAAGGAGAAGAGAGAGCTTAACTCTCAAAAGATGATGGAGGAGGTTGAATTGGAGCAGAGGGAGAGCAATGTTCTTAAAGTTACCGAGTTTGTTACTGTGAACGATCTCTCTGTAATGATAGATGTGCCTGTTACCAAGGTTATAGGGGCTTGTATGAATCTGGGGCTTATGGTCTCTATAAACCAGAGATTGGATGCAGAGGCCTTGGTTTTGGTTGCAGAGGAGTTTGGTTATAAGATTGAGTTTGTAACGGCAGACATACAGGAGGCAATAGAGAGTGAGAATGAGGCAGACGCTCCCGAAGATCTTGTTGAAAGACCACCTATTGTTACCGTTATGGGACATGTGGATCATGGTAAGACCTCTCTGCTTGACCATATCAGAAAGACAAATGTAATTGCAGGCGAGGCCGGCGGTATTACCCAGCATATTGGCGCATATAATGTAAAGTTGCCTACCGGCAGACGCATTACATTCCTTGATACTCCGGGACATGAGGCGTTTACGGCCATGCGTGCGCGTGGAGCCAAGATTACAGACCTTGCTATCATTATTGTAGCAGCTGACGATGCCATAATGCCGCAGACAGTTGAGGCTATTAACCATGCCCAGGCTGCCGGTGTTCCAATGATATTTGCAATAAACAAGATAGACAAACCCGGTGCAAATCCTGAGAAGATAAAGGAGCAGTTGGCTAATATGAATATTCTTGTTGAGGATTGGGGCGGCAAGTATCAGTGTCAGGAGATTTCGGCAAAGCAGGGTACAGGTGTAGATGACCTGTTAGACAAGGTGCTGCTTGAGGCTGATCTGCTTGAACTCAAGGCTAATCCTAACAAACGTGCCATTGGTACTGTGATTGAATCTTCGTTGGATAAGGGTAGGGGCTATCTTGCAACTATTCTTGTGCAGGAGGGTACCCTCAGAGTTGGAGATGTGATGTTGAGCGGCTGCTATACCGGTAAGGTAAAGGCAATGTTCAATGAGAGAGGGCAGAAGGTTACAGAGGCAGGCCCGTCTACCCCGGTCTCTATACTTGGTCTTAACGGTGCGCCTACGGCAGGAGAGAAGTTCAATGTCTTTGAGGATGAGAGGGAGGCCAAGGAGATTGCAAACAAGAGGGAACAGCTGTTGAGAATACAGGGCTTGCGTACTCAGAAACATATTACTCTTGAGGAGATTGGACGTAGAATAGCTATTGGCAATTTCCAGGAGCTTAATATTATCATTAAGGGAGATGTGGATGGTTCTATTGAGGCGTTGTCTGATTCGCTCATAAAGCTCTCAACAGAGGAGATTCATGTAAATGTAATCCACAAGGCGGTTGGAGCAATCTCTGAGTCCGATGTCCTTTTGGCTGCTGCATCTAATGCCATTATTGTTGGTTTCCAGGTAAGGCCGTCTGTAAGTGCAAGGAAGTTGGCAGAGAAGGAGGAGATTGAGATAAGGCTCTACTCTGTTATCTATGATGCTATAAATGAGGTTAAAAGCGGTATCGAGGGTATGCTTGCTCCGGAGGAGAAGGAGGAGGTTACGGCTACCGCAGAGGTTAGGGAGACCTTTAAAATATCTAAGGTTGGTACAATTGCCGGATGTATGGTTAAGGAGGGTAAGCTGACGAGAACGGCCAAAGTTCGTATAATTAGGGATGGCATAGTCGTTTACACCGGCACTTTGGGTTCTTTAAAACGATTTAAGGATGATGTTAAGGAGGTTGCAGCCGGGTATGACTGCGGTCTTAATATCGAGGGCTACAACGATATACATATTGGAGATGTTGTTGAGGCTTACCAGATTGTTGAGATAAAGAGAACTTTATAAGTGCAGCTCCAAGCTGTACCACGGCAAAAAGTTGGACAAGGAGGTCTGTTGCAGACATTCTTGTCCAACTTCCTTTTTGTCAATTAGGGTATAGTATGATATATTTTCTGAATCTGGGATAATTAATATTTTTTTAAATAATGGGAACTTTGCACAAAACTTAGTCTCCTGTTTCCGTGAAAATAGTATTAGACCCCAATTATAGTAATCTTAAAGAGTTTGTAGACAACCTTGTTTCTCCGGGCTGGTTTGCAAACAATGGCAAAACCGTTTATGCAGGACGTAATATAATAAAGCAGTTTTGTATAGATGGGGTCTCTCTTGCCGTAAAGTCTTACGGACATCTCTCTCTTGTAAACAGAATAATCTATGGGGTATTGCGTAAGAGCAAGGGAGAGCGTTCATACGAGTATGCAAAACGGCTGGTCTCTTTGGGTATAGATACGCCTAAGGGGGTGGCATATATAGAGATACGCAAAAACGGGCTGTTAAGTGAATCTTATTTTGTCTCTCTTTATTCCAATTTCAGCTCTTTAAAGGATGCAGCGGAGCAGTTTCCCGATAATAGAGATAGTATTCAGCTGTTAGATGAGTTTGCTGCTTTTCTTGTAAAGATGCATGATGCCGGGGTAGTTCATAAAGACTTGAATATAAGTAATATACTGTACAGCACTAATACAAACGGCAATGACGGCAATAGTGCAACCAATGATGCCACTAATGGTGCCACTAATGGTGCCACTAATGGTGCCACCAATGGTGAGAGATACCGTTTTCAGGTTATAGACACCAACCGAATGAAGTTCTACAGGCATATTGGCATGCACAAGAGACTCCACACCATAAGGAGGCTCTCCTGCAAGCCGGAGACCTTTGTATATATTTTAAGAAAATATGCAGAGGCGGCCAACCGCAATCCTGTTAATGTGGAGCTTAAAGGGATAATATCGAGGCTGCTTTTTGAGCAGAGGCAGCAGGTTAAAAGGGAGCTGAAAAACAGACTTAGAAAATAGGCCCAATAGCCCCAAAAAATAGGCTTAAAAATAGCGGAGGCTACAGGTCTTGTCTATTTTTCAAACGGACTTTCTGCTGCATAAACTCCATATCCTGCTTTCATCTCGGCTGTCTGCAAAACTGCACCTCTGCCGGATCTTACATCTGCGGCTGCTGCAGAGACTGTTGGCAAGTCTGGGAAGTTTCCGGTTGCAATCTTTTTAAGGCATGCAACAACAATCTCGTCGCTGTTCCAATCTGTGTTAGGATGGTCTGCCCGGTAATTATCGGGAGTGAGACCGGAATCGTAATCGCCTTGTCCCAAAGAGTTTACAGAGTAGAAGCAGATTGGCAGAAAGACGTAATACGGAACAGTGACTTTTTCAGGGTATTGAAATACGTACATGCCGTTGGGTTTTCCGTATGTTGTCTGTCCAACCTGAATTATATTCATCAGCGGTTTTAGTCCGTTAATGATAACCTCGCTTGCAGATGCCGTGCCTTTACCGGTTATGACATATATGTCGCTTAGATTCAATGATTCCGATGTCCTTTCTATTATAGAGATGGTGCTTTGCTCATTGTCCCATGCAGAATATTTTGAGTTGTGTTTCCTCTTTACAAGCACTTTGCCGTCACATCCGCTGTTGGCTATGAGAGAGGCTAATAGATCCGATGCCTTTGTGCTGCCTCCGCCGTTGTACCTTAGGTCTAATATAAGATGTTCTGCTCCCGATTGTTTTACCGTTGCTACGGCAGCTTCTACCTCTTTAAGCATGTTCTGGTTGAATGAAAGGTAGTTGATATAGCCTACAGGTTGGTCTAACCAGCTGTAATCTGAGTTGTCAAAAACTTTTGCCATAAGTACAGATGTGGCTTGAATAGAACTTTTGCTAATATTTATAACCTTTTCGTTGCCCTCGGTATCTCTAAAGGTGAATGTATTGTTGTCTTTGTTGAATTCTGTATTGAAGGTACTGTTTCTAATAAGGTAATCTACATCAACCCCGTTTATCTTCTCAATGGCCCATCCACGGGTAACGCCCGCTTTGTAGAACGGAGAGTCTTTGTACACATACCTTACATAAACGGTATAGTCCTTATAGTACTCCACAGCCTGTCCCAATGATGCACCGTACGATGTATATACCCCTGTCTCCTCTGCCAAGAAAGATTCTCCGTCTGTCATCCAGCTCCATCTGTCCTTCTCTACTAACGATGCGTCAAAGAATTTGTAAATATCGGTGTAATTTAAGTAATTGGGATAAGGAGCCGTCTCGTTCCAGAAGTAAAGTTCTTTCATAATCTCCTGTACATACTTCATCCCCTGCTGCTGCGAACTCAACTCTATATAAGATTCCTTCTTCTCTTTCTTGCACGATGTAAAACATACGGCCGCAACAGCCAAAATAACTGTAAATCCCAATCTAAATCTGTTCATAAACTTTAAGTAGAAATAATAATTTTTTATTTTTTTAAAACGATAAGCCTATCACTGCCCCAAATATAGCAATTATTGTTAAATTTGTATCTACCTAACGGCAGGAGTGTATTCTGCCTCTTTAAAACTGTGATATAAACTATGGAAAACTTTAATGAAATCATTAAATCGGTCTCTGATTTTCTGTGGGGATGGCCGTTAATCATCCTTCTTTTAGGCACTCATATCTTTCTTACGGTGCGCCTTAGATTTCCTCAACGGAAAATATTGAAAGCTATAAAGTTGTCTGTTACTCCCGATAAAGAGAGCAGCGGAGATGTAAGCCCGTTCCACACCTTGGCAACAATGCTTGCCGCAACAATAGGAACCGGCAATATTATAGGAGTGGCAACGGCAGTGGCTCTTGGAGGACCGGGCGCGGTGTTCTGGTGCTGGCTTACAGGAGTGCTTGGAATAGCCACCAAATATGGAGAGGGGTTGCTTGCCATAAAATACAGGGTAAGAACATCTGACGGTACTATGTTGGGAGGCCCTATGTATGCCTTGGAGAGGGGGCTTGGAATGAAATGGCTTGCAATATTGTTCTGTATCTTTACAGCTTTGGCCGCATTTGGAATAGGTAACACCGTACAGGCAAATGCAATCTCTACACTGCTGTCTGAGCCAAACATTCTTGGCAACGGGACTGCCGGTATTCCAACATATATATCGGGTCTTGTAATGGCCGGATTGGTTGCCCTTGTAATAATCTTTGGAGTTAAAGGGATAGCAAAGGTATGCGGAGTCTTGGTTCCCTTTATGGCTGTATTTTATGTATGTGGCTGTATTGCAATACTCTGTTTTAACCATGCCTACGTTTGGGACGCGCTTGTACTTATTGTGAAATCTGCATTCAATCCTGCGGCGGCAGGGGGCGGCTTTATAGGGGGGTCTGTGATAATGGCTGCAAGATTCGGAATTGCAAGAGGTCTCTTCTCCAATGAATCGGGATTGGGTTCTGCTCCTATCATGTCTGCGGCAGCCCAGACCAGAAACCCGGTAAGACAGGCTCTTATCTGCTCTACAGCAACATTTTGGGATACCGTTGTAATCTGTCTGTTAACAGGGTTGGTTCTTGTAAGCAGTATTATAGCTCATCCCGATATCAGCTACCTGGACGGTGCAAAACTTACGCAGGTCTCATTCTCAAAAATACCATATATAGGCACACCTATCCTAACCGTAGGGCTCATAACCTTTGCATTTTCAACCATCTTGGGGTGGAGCTACTATGCAGAGAAGGCAATTGAATATCTCACAGGCAAGAGGATGATACGCTACTATAGAATAATCTGGATTGTCCTCATATATGTAGGTTCTGTTGTAGACCTTACGCTTGTCTGGAATTTGGCCGACATAACAAATGCTCTTATGGCAATACCAAACCTTCTGTCACTGATTCTGCTTAGCGGAGTGTTAGTTGCGGAGACAAGACACTACCTCTGGGACAACAGACTTGATGAACATGCAAAAGAGGAGATACCGGACCGGTAATGATACACAGGCTCAAGTGGTTGCCGTTACTCGGCAATCATTTGGGCATCCTTGTTCCATGCAAGTTTCTTATAGGCAGCCGTAAGAACTGTGTTCTCCTCCGTTATATAGGATGCTATACCGCAGGTTTTTGATATTTTTACATTAAGGAAATATTCAGTGGCATTCTTGTATATGGTAATGTTGTTCAGAGCCTGTTGCAGGGTGGCAAAATCCTCTCCTCCTCCGGAAAGGGTCTGCATAAAGTCTTCGAAATCATAGAACCAGTGCTTGTTCAGCCTGTAGTAACGCTGTATGCCGCTCCTGTCTATATCGTATATGTTCTCTCTGTATTTGTCAAATATTGTTTTTGCAGCAGCAGCCACAGCATCTATGCCACTTGTCTTAAAAGCCCCTACAGTGGCACTTTTATAATCACCGCTCATATTGTTGTAGTGGTTGTAATAGGTCTCTGCT
>CAVIKQ010000016.1:0-20334 GCA_963643305.1 Eggerthellaceae bacterium | reverse complement strand
GAATATTGTAGCCGGAAACTGGAAAATGAACAAAACCGTTTCAGAGGGTGTTGAATTGGCAAAGGAGATTACCTCCAAGCTATCTGAAGTTCCATCTAACGTAAAACTTATTGTTGCTCCTCCGTTTACCAATCTTGTATCTGTAAAAGAGGCATTAAAGGGGACAGTTGTGGGCCTTTCTGCCCAGAACTGCGCTAATCATGAGAGCGGAGCATATACCGGAGAGGTTTCTGCCAAGATGGTTGCCTCTACAGGAGCTGAGTATGTTATACTTGGACATTCTGAGAGAAGAGAGTATTACAACGAAACCAACGAAATATTAAGAGAAAAAATCTCGTTGGCATTGGAGAACGGCCTCTCTCCTATCTTCTGTGTTGGAGAGAATCTGGAGCAGCGTGAGAATGGCAATCACTTTAAAGTTGTTGAGCAGGAGATTAAAGAGGTGCTTTACACTCTTATCCCTGCCCAATTAGAGAGGGTTATTGTTGCATACGAGCCAATCTGGGCAATTGGAACAGGAAAGACTGCAACAAGTGCACAGGCAGAGGAGATTCATGCCCATATAAGAAAGGTTTTGGCCGAGAAATTTGGGCAGCTTGCAGATGAGATCTCTATCCTGTACGGAGGAAGCTGCAAACCATCTAATGCAAAGGAGCTGTTTGCACAACCAAACATAGACGGAGGGCTTATTGGAGGGGCTTCTCTAAAGGCAGATGATTTTATTGAAATTGCAAAAAGTTTCTGATAGATTTTTATCTGTAATGAACTATATAGAGGTAAAAATAGAGATAAAACCATTCACAGAGGAGCGTGCAGAGCTGGTTGAAGCCATGCTCTGCGATCTCCCTTTTGAGAGTTTCTCAATAGAGGAGCCATATCTGTGCTGCTATATAAAGAGTGAGGAGTATGATGAAAGGAGGACAAAGTTAGCTTTGAGCTTCTTTGATAACAATCCCGATTTTAAAATAGAGGCCGGCCACCGGCTTATAATTGAGCAGAACTGGAACAGTGAATGGGAGAAGAATTTTACCCCTATATTGATGGGTAATCTTGTTGCAATAAAAGCCCCTTTTCATAAAGATGTCCCAAAGGCAAAATACAACATTAAGATTGAGCCGAGAATGGCGTTTGGTACGGGACACCACGCTACAACTCTGCTTATGATAAGCTCTCTCTGTATGTTGGCCGGAGAGGATAAGTCGCAGCTGCCGGCAGGGCTTAAAGTCTGCTTTTCCAACGGCTTCAGTCTGCCAAAGAGAGATCTTTTGGGGAAAACCGTGAATAGGCTGAGAAATGCTTCTGTAGTAGATATGGGAACAGGAACCGGGATTCTTGCCCTGCTTTGCGCAAAATTAAAGGCTGCAAGGCCTGTTTATGCCATAGATATTGATCTTAATGCCGTTAACTCGGCTCTTACCAACGCCTGGATGAACAGGCTAAGCAGATCATTGGAGATTATGTGCGGAGATTCATCTCTGATAGAGGGCCGTAGGTTTGATTATATTCTTGCAAACATAAACAGGAACATTCTGTTAGAAGATTTGTCTATTTATTCTAAATCTCTAAATAACAATGGGATAGCAGTATTAAGCGGTTTCTATCCGAATGATATTGATATTCTTGTGCAAGAGGCGGAACCTCTTGGATTCTCTTTGGTATGCAAGATGGAGCTCGATGGCTGGGCTTCTGTAATGCTCGAAAAAATTTAGGGAGAAACCATCATTTTTATTTGGTATCTATAAAATAATTTTTACCTTTGCAATCCCAAACAACGCGGGCGTGGCGTAATTGGTAGCCGCGCTAGACTTAGGATCTAGTGCCTCACGGCGTGGGGGTTCGAGTCCCTTCGCCCGCACAAGTGAGAGGCTGACTAAAAAGTATTAGTCAAGCCTCTTTTTCTTGTTCTTGGGTGTAACCTCGCCACTTGGCAATAACAGCCTTAAAATCATCCGGAAGTTCACTCTCTGCAAATACCGGCTTGCCTGTAACAGGGTGGGCAAAACCAAGAGTCTTGGCGTGAAGCGCGTGACGGGGCATTATCTCAAAGCAGTTGTCTATAAACTGTTTGTACTTGCTGTAAAGGGTGCCTTTAAGGATTCTGTCTCCACCGTATCTGTCATCGTTAAAGAGCGGATGTCCTATATAGTTCATGTGTACCCTTATCTGATGTGTCCTGCCGGTTTCCAACTTGCACTCTACAAGTGTCACATACCCAAATCTTTCCAACACTTTGTAATGGGTAACGGCTCTCTTGCCCAAACTGCCATCGGGAAAGACCTTAAAATGCAGCCTGTCGTTAGGATCCCTCCCTATATTCCCCTCAATGGTTCCCGAATCCTCTTTCAGATTGCCCCATACAAGCGCTACATACTTTCTCTCTATTGTGTGGTCAAAAAACTGTTTGGCCAATTTGAGCTGCGCCTCATCGTTCTTGGCAACCACTAAGATACCGGATGTGTTCTTGTCTATCCTGTGAACAAGTATGCCCATTCTCTCATCCTTGCCATCGGGACCTTGTTCTCTTCCAAGATGATATGCCAAGGCATTTATAAGGGTGCCCTGATAATGTCCGTGGCCGGGATGCACAACAAGCCCTGCAGGTTTGTTTATCATAAGCAGGTCGTCATCCTCGTATAATATGTCTAACGGGATATTCTCCGGCTTTATCTCTAAACCACGCCTTTTGTAAGGCATCACTATGGTTATTATGTCGTAGGGCTTTACTCTGTAATTTGCCTTTACTATCTTGTCGTTTACCCGTACATAACCGGCATCCAACGCCAACTGCACCCTGTGGCGCGATGTCTTCTCCATATGCTCGGTTATATATTTGTCTACCCTGAGCAGGGTCTGCCCCTTGTCTACATTAAACCTGTAGTGCTCAAACATGCCGTCGGCCGTTGTAGCCGAATCGTCATCTTCATACTCCTCCTCTGCTGTGTACTCTATATCCTCTCTCTCCATAGGGCCTCATTTAAAAATAGTCTTCATCCCCCTCTTGGCTCTCTGTGTTTGTGGCAGTACCCTCCTCTGTAGGGTCTATGACAATAGTCTCGTTTGTCTGTTCGCTGTTTCTGCCAACCTCTAACGAAATCTCACTCTCGGCAGGGATAAGCGTACCCGGTTCTATCCTCCTCCCCTTGTAGAACTGTTTTATTACATTGTTATTTGCAATATCCTCTACATAGACCAATTTGCCGAGCACAAGCTGTGCTGCCTCTAATTCTGTCTGTGCCTGTCTCAGGCTATACCCTTCAAGGTATGGCATTGGAACCATCTTGGGCGACAATCCGTTTATGGTTAGGAGTATCCTTCTGTTTCTCTTTACCTTGCTTCCTGCCTTTGGATTCTGTTTGAATACTGCCCCGGCTTTAAGACGTGGGTTGTGTATGGAATCTATCACCTCAACTCTAAGGTTACGAGATTTTGCAACCTGCTCTGCTGCTGCAACTGTCATATTCTCAAATGACGGAACCGTAAGCTCTACATTGTGTCTGGTTATTGCCTTTAGGGATAACGACACAATAAACACCAACAGCAATATAGCCATTGCCGCCATATATACATTTTTAGTAAACCAGTTGAAATACCATGGTTCTGTCTTGCTGCTCTTCTTGCCGCTTCTCTTTGTTTGTGAGGGTTTACTCTCTCTTGCCATATAATAAATAGAATAGGGTACAAAGATAAAAATAATCTCTGTACCCCAATCATATTCATTTTTATATCTCCTAAGTGTCTGCTATCTTCTGCCCGGGCCTCCTGGTCCGCCGGGGCCTCTTCTTCCTCCCGGATGACCCATTCTCCTCATGTCTGAACCGTTAAACTTGCCAAACCTGTAAACCAAAGAGAACATGACATATTGTCCAAGGGCATTTGTCTGCACATCCTGAATATAGTTCTCTGTTGTTGTTCTTGTGGTTGTCTTCTCCTGTTTGAGTATATCATATATCTTTACCCTGAGAGTGGCATTCCCTTTAAAAAGGGTTTTGGAGAGCTCTGCATTCCACATGGTAACGGGGTCGTTATAGCCCTCGTCAAAGCCAATGTAAAATGTTCTTGAAATATCAGATGTTATATTGAATCCGCCGGGGATATTCACATTGGCAGAGCCTGTAACCGCATTTGTCCATGTTTCAGCTTTGCTGAGCGATTTTACAGTGTACCAGGCGTTCTGGTAATTTATCCTGCCTCCCGCAGAAAGCTCCATAAAGTTATTTCTAAATGTAACCCTAAGGTTCTCCCTTATTCTCAACGATTTGGTAACATTTTTCACCCCCTCCTGCGCAAGTCCTGTCTGGGCATCATCTCCGCTTGTAATTGTGGTGTAGTTTACGCCGTTGCCAAAACTTGCATTACCAAATGATGAGAGGGAGAAATTTGAGTTCCAAAGCCTGTAGTTCATCATGGCACCCATATCTACGTTGTAGATGCCGGTGTTGTCGTTGTATGGTTTTACATACTGTACCCCCTGGTCATCGTAACTGATTCTCGATACTATCTTGTCTGTTGTGTAGGATGCATTCATCATAATCCCTACCCAACTCTGTTTCTTCATATTGTTGGTTCTGTACTCTACCCCAAGGTTATGCGAGAACTCCGGGTTAAGATTTGGGTTACCAAGAGAGATTCTCAAAGGGTTGGAGTTATCTGGGATAGGCATCAGCTGGTTAATTGACGGTTGTGAGGTTCTTCCACGGTATCTTACCCTAAGCATCTTGTTTTCAGAAAAGTTGTAGTCGAACCTTGCAGATGGGGCAAAGTTTACAACGCTGTACGATGTATCTCTGTCTGTACGGCCATAACTCTTTGTTGTTGCAGGTTGCATAGATGCTCCAACAGTGAGGCTGTACTTCTCCTCTCTCTTCATAAAGTTCAGTTCTGCCCTCTGGTTAATAAAGATATTCTTGTAGTGGCTCGAATATTCGCTGTCTAAGATTGTGTATTCTCCGTTTGCATCCATGTTGTAGGTGTCTTTGTCCGATGTGCTCTTTTTATATGAGTACTGGTAAGATCCCTCTACGTAGTAGTTGCGTCCCAACGGCTCTGTGTATGAGACTCTTCCTCTAAGGCTGTATGTGTTCTCGTTCTGAAGATACAGCTGGTCTACCACGGTTGAGCTTGTCTCTACAGGGGTGTAGCTGCCGTCTGCGTTAAGCCTGTTGGTATAGAATTTTGTCTCGGATCTGTTGTATCCGTCCAAGTCGTTGTCTGAATATGAATAGTTGAAGTTGAACGATATTGTTCTGCCCGGCTTTCCAAGTCTCTGCCTTAAAAGCAACATCCCCTCTGTGCTTGTAAAGTCGTTTTTTCCGCTGTTGCTGCTTAGACCGCTGTTGGTTAGGGTGTCGTTTCTGTATGTGCTGAAATCGTTGGTTCTTAAAAAATCTCCCCCTCCTATGTTGAACCTTGGTCTAAAGAGTATAGAGGTGTTGTCTGTTATTGAGTAGTCTACCTCTGCGGCTGCTCTGTGATTGTATGTGGTACTCTCCTCCGCTCCGTTCTCAAGGTTGCGCTGGCTGTTCTCCTCTGATAGGAATGTCTCCTTCTCCTGCCTCCTCTCTACCTCTTTTTTATTGTTTGAGTACATGTAGTTTCCCGATAACTTCATCTTTCCATCCAACGCCTCGGTGTTTACGTTAAGGCCCCCCATCCAAGATCTGTTGATACCGGAACCGCCCCACATGCCTCCACCTCGCATACCACCCATCATGCTCGATGCCACATCGTTAAATCCTCTGTTATTGGTATTGTTACCGTTCTCTATAAAACTTATCTGTGTTGTTTTGGTAAATCTTCCTATCATTGCCCCGGTTTCAAAACGCTCTTTTGTTCCGTAACCGCCCATAAGGTTACCAAACCATCCGTTCATCATTCCGGGCTTTATCCCAAGGTCTATTACAGTCTCCTCCTCTCCGTCATCTATTCCGGTAAATCTTGCCTGATCTGATTTTCTCTCCACAACCCTAACCTTATTTACAATCTTGGCAGGCAGGTTCTTTGTTGCAAGCGAAGGATCATCTAAAAAGAATGTCTTGCCATCTATCATTATCTTTTTAATGGTCTTGCCGTTGGCTGTAATATTGCCGTCGCTGTCTATCTCAACACCGGGCAATTTTTTGAGCAGCTCCTCCAACATGTCTGAATCGTTAATCTTATACGCTGCTGCATTGTACTCTATGGTATCCTTCTTTACCTGCATGGCATTGGCATGTGCGGTAACGGTAATCCCCTCCAACGAACTTATATCGGGCTCTATAAGTATCTCTCCCAAATCGTTGGCTCCCTGTTTTATCTCAATGGTAAAGCTCTTGGACTTGTAACCCATATATTCAAACTTAACATCCCATGTTCCCCTTTGGATTCCATTTATGACGGCAACCCCTTTCTCGTTTGTAAGAGCGTACTTTACAAGCTTGCTGTTTGCAATATTGCGTGCAGACAGTGTTCCAAATTCTACCGGTTCTCTGTTTGTTGAATCAAGAAAGACGGCTTTAAGGTATGTGCCTCTGCTAACCGATGGCTGCTGTGCGTTTGCAAATGTAATTGTAGAGAGCAGGATTGCCCCTAACAGCAGTGCTGTGCTAATCTTTAAATAGTTTTTCAAATACATAAAATCAATGCGTATAAAATCAATCGACAGAGTTTAGACTAACAATACTGTTGCAGGTTTAAGAAGCTACTCAATTTTTTTATTTATTTACTCTATCGGGATTCTCCATTGCAAAATTCTCCCAGCTCTTTGCAGCTTTTTTTCTCCCGATAGCTGTCTTTAGCAATCTGTTGCCGGGATTGTTCTTTTTCATCTCTGCAAAAACGGGATTGCTTATATGATAAAAATGACACAATGCAATGGCAAGGGCATCTGTGGCATCTAAGTACCTCTCCTCTATATCTATCTTAAGCTCCCTCTGCGCCATGGTTGCCACCTGTACCTTTGAGGCTGCCCCCTGCCCTGTGACTGCAACCTTAATGCTCCTTGGGGCGTACTCGAATATTGGGATCTCTCTCATAAGGGCTGCCGCTATTGCCGCCCCTTGTGCTCGTCCCAACTTTAGCATAACCTGTGGGTTCTTCCCGTAAAAGGGGGCTTCAATGGCCATTTCATCTGGAGAATACCTGTTTATAAGGTCCGATACCTGATGCGTAATCTTTTTTAGGGTAACAAAATGGTCTTTCTCTTTTATAAGGTTAATGACCCCCATATCTACAAAGTGAGGCACTCCTTGCAGTACATGGATAATCCCGAAACCTAAAATACGGGTTCCGGGATCTATTCCTAAGATTATTCTGTCTGCTATCTTTATCATATTATGTCAAAGCCTGCGTATGGTTGCAATGCTTTTGGCAGATGAATATGCCCCTCCTCATCCTGATTATTCTCTATGAGGGCGGCGAGGATTCTTGGCAGCGCCAATGAGCTGCCGTTAAGGGTGTGTGCCAACTGCATCTTGCCGTTTTCATCTTTATATCTGAGTTTGAGACGGTTGGCCTGGAATGTCTCAAAGTTTGATACCGAGCTTACCTCTAACCATCTCTGCTGTGCGGCTGAGAAGACCTCAAAATCGTAGGTGATTGCAGAGGTAAAGCTAAGATCTCCTCCGCATAGCCTTACTATTCTGTATGGCAGCTCCAATGCCTGTACAAGGCTCTCTACATGTTGTACCATCTCCTCTAAGGCTGCGTATGATCTGTTGGGTAGTTCGTATCTTACAATCTCAACCTTGTCAAACTGGTGCAGCCGGTTAAGTCCGCGCACATCTTTTCCGTATGAGCCGGCCTCTCTTCTAAAGCATTGTGTGTAGGCTGTCATCTTTACAGGGAAGTCTGAAAGCTGAAGGATGGCATCTCTGTAGATATTGGTAACAGGTACCTCTGCCGTTGGAATAAGGTAGAAGTTGTCTAAGCCTACATGATACATCTGCTCTGATTTATCGGGAAGCTGACCTGTACCGTAGGCCGAGGCTTCGTTAACCATTAACGGAGGCTGTATCTCCTGATACCCGGCTGCGGTATTCCTGTCTAAGAAGAAGGAGATTAGCGCTCTCTGTATTCTTGCGCCTTTCCCTTTGTAAACGGGGAAGCCCGCTCCTGTTATCTTTACGCCAAGGTCAAAATCTATTATATCTAACGATTTGGCCAGCTCCCAATGGGGCTTTGCATCTGTAGGCAGCACAGGGTTCTTGCCCCCCATCTTAACAACCACATTGTCGTGGTCATCTTTTCCTCTTGGCACAAGCTCGTTTGGAATATTTGGGAGAAGTACTAAATTGGTGGTCATCTCCTTGTCTGCTGCATCCATCCTTGCCTGAAGGTCTGCAGATCTGCTCTTTAGCTCCTGCACTTTTGCTTTAACATCCTCTGCCTCCTGCTTTTTGCCCTCTTTCATAAGAGCGCCTATCTGCTTTGACAGACTGTTCTGCTCTGCCAAACAGGCATCCAATTCTGTCTGTGCCGCTCTTCTGTCTGCATCTGCTGCAAGAATGCGGTCTATAATCTCTTTTGCATCAAAATTTTTAACTGCGAGCCTCTCTGTTACAAATTGCGGCTGTTCGCGTAAAAGCTTTAAAGTAAGCATATTATAACTCTTTTATATTATCCGTTTATTGTTCTTTAAGAAAAAAAGAGCTCCCACCGGAAAGTGAGCGCTCTTTATAATAAGTGTGCGTCCGGCCTCTCCTTAGTTAGCGTAAGGCAAAACCGAAACATAAGACCTTCCTTCTCTCTTTGTAGTGAAAGTAACAACACCATCAATAAGGGCAAATAGAGTATGGTCTTTACCCATTCCAACATTCAAACCGGGATAGTGAACAGTACCTCTTTGACGTACAAGTATGTTACCGGCTTTGGCGTTTTGTCCGCCGAACAATTTAACGCCTAATCTTTTACTGTGTGATTCACGGCCGTTCTTTGAACTACCGACACCTTTTTTATGAGCCATTTCTAATAAATTTTAATTAAGCAATTGATTCAATCTGGAGTTGTGTAAGATACTGACGATGACCGTTTTTCTTGTCATAGCCTTTTCTGCGTTTCTTCTTGAACACGATAACCTTGTTACCTTTAAGATGGTCCAGTACCTTTGCTTTTACGCTGGCACCCGACACATAAGGAACGCCTACTTTAACATCTCCGTTGTTGTCGGTTAATAATACTTTGTCAAAAGAGACCTCGGTCCCTACCTCATTCTGAAGACGGTGAACATATATTTTCTTACCGGCTTCAACTTTGAATTGTTGTCCTGCAATATCTACAATTGCGTACATCTAAAAATAATTTTTAGGGGTTGTGGCTGTAAGCGGTTGACAAATGCCAACTCTTATTCTTAGCTCATCAGCCTTAAATAATTCGGCTGCAAATCTAATTATTTTTTTTTGGAAATTAAACAGATTTAACAATCTTTTAAAAAATTGCTGTTTCCCTGTTTGCCGAGTGTTTAAAAAATGGCTATATTTGCATAATTTGGTTTTTGAGTAAATACAAAAAATAGCCTAAAACTTATGGAATCTCCTTTTGAATATAACACATTTGCTACAGGAAGTTACTTTATAGGACGCAGTAAAGAGGCAACTTTAATGTGTAATCTCCTTAGAGAGAGGAATAACATTTTGCTTTACGGGGCACCAAAAATTGGTAAAAAATCTGTCATATACAACGCATTGGAGAAGTTGAGGCAGGAGGGGCTCAATTTTACGGTCTGTAACATCAATCTGTTTAACATAAGGTGTATAGAGGCTTTTTTCCTCAGATTTACCAACGACATTTTCTCCTCCTTTGCCACATCTTCTACAGAATGGAACACACTTTTAAAGAAATATCTGCCAAGCATCCCTTATGTAGTAGACGAGGGGAACAACAACAAGATAAAGTTCACATACCTGTCTAAAGAGCTTCTATCTGTTCCTCAAATTGAGGAGCTTATTTCGCTTCCCGATAGATTTGCGGCAGATTTTAACATAAGGGTTGTCATCTATTTTGAGCATTTTCAGGATTTTCAGCTGTTTGACAATCCGGCAAAGATTCTCTCTCTCATGGAGAATAACTTTAAGAAGCTCTCGCGCACAACATTCCTCTTTACCGGAGAGAAGAAGAATGCCATGGATGACATTTTTAAACGCCAGAAGTTCTTTAAGGGGATGTATGAGGAGATAACGCTCAAACCTATTGAGAAGAGATGCTTTACAGACTATATTATAAAGGGGTTCTTGAAATCGGGAAAGGTAGTACAGCCTGATCTTGCAGATTTGATGTATGACCTTGTAGAGGGCGACGCATGGTACCTGCAGCATCTCTCATCTATCTGTTTCAATCTCACAAAGGGATTCCTCAACGACAAGATAATTGAACAGGGGCTGCATAACCTTATCAATCTGTACAGTTTCTCATACCATTATACGGCATCTACCCTAAGCAAACATCAACTGCGGTTTTTAAAGGCTATCTTAGAGGGGGTTACAAAGTTCAGTTCTGCCGATATATTAGACAAGTACAAACTCAACTCCTCTGCAAATGTAAACAGGCTCAAAGAGGCTCTTACCAAAAAGGAGGTAATTACATTTGCATCAAACAGCAAAGAGGCCATTTTCCTTGATCCGCTTATGAAGTTGTGGTTCAAGCGCTACTTCTTTGAAAAGGGCAAATTCTAAAGATGCAAACAACCGACTGAAACCCAACTAAAAACCAACCGCTTTGGGCTGCGGTTGATTTATATGGTTGCTATTGCCCGTGCTCTATCATTGTAACAATCCCATCCATTGTGCAAACCAAGAGTCTGTTGTCTGAAAGCGGAAGTATTGAATTAACAAGTGCAAAAGAGACCTTGTGCCTCCATGCCACAGAGCCGTCTGTAAGGTTAAGCGCAATAATGTTACCCTTGTCTGTTGGTATAAAGATTAATCCTTTACCCTCTTTGCCTCCGTTTGCAACAGAGGTAATTGGTGTTGGGGCAATCTCATAATGAAAATCTGCGCTTACTCTCCATACTCTCTTAGGGTGTGCAATATCATCTTTATCCTTTATTATCTGAGATGTAGAGAATGCAAAAACAGAATCCTTCATTACCTTAATGTAATAGGTGCTCTTGTCTGGAGACAGACCTATAGACTCACGGCCTCCATACTCTCTAAAAAGCTGTTTGCCGGTTTTGGCATCTACCGCATAGCTGTACCGCTCCGGTGTTACAAAGAAGATTCTGCCGTTTGCCTTAACAGGCCATACCGCTGCAGGTGAGAACATTCTGCTGCCCTTATTCTGCCATATCCATTGGGTCTTGCCGTTTTTAAGATTAAAGGAATAGAGTCTGTTTGCCCAGTCTCCAACTACAACCTGTTCATTGTCTACAAAAGCCTTGGCCTCTATAAATCCGGCTACATCTCTGTTCTCCCATATAAGTTTGCCTGTCTTTGCATTGATTGCTCTAAAGGTATGGTCCGATGCCCCTATATATGCAACACCTTTGTATATGTTCACGGCACCCATTACAGACTTGCCGCATTTATAAGACCATTTCTTGTTGCCGGTTAAAAGGTCCAATCCGTAGATATAGTTGTCTGTACACCCCACAACCACAATATTGCCGCTTACAGCAGGGGTAGAGAAGATCTTGCCACCCAATTTTACACTCCATCTTTGTTGTCCTGTCTTACTATTCACGCAAACAACACTCCCGGCTGTTGTGGTATATACCACGCTCCCGTTGCTCTCTACTGCACCTGCTCCTATGTCGGCACTCTCCTCTATTCTCCAAATCTCCTTTATATTGGGATATTGGGCATTACATGAGTAATCCTCTCTCGGATAGCTGATATTTGCATTGTACGGTACTCCATTGCTCATTCTTAATATCAGCCATGGAGATTTTGTAACAGATTTACCGGTGTTTCTGCCATCCTTTATAATATCTGCCACCCTCTCCTGCATTGTAACAAGGGAACCGTTTACGGTAACTATGTTGTATCCGGGGCCATCCTTGCCGGCTCTCTGAGTTGAACGTCCTATTGCCGCAGGAATCCCCTCATAAGTCATTGCTCTGTCCTGATGCCAGTGTCCGTTAAGAATAAACTGGGTGTTTATCTTTTTCAATCTGTCTAAAACCTGAGTATAATTAAGTACCGAGGTATCCATAGGGTAATGGTTTACAAAGAAAACCGGCTGTGCAGGGTCTATCTTGCGAGAGAGCGAGTCTAACCATACTATTGTCTCTCTTGGCACAAGAGCCGGAGCCATGCGCATATTGGGGCCGCTGTTGCATCCTATGAATTTTATCCCTCCGTAATCAAAATTAAACCCCTCATAGCCAAACACCTTTACAAAGGTATTGCATCCGCTCTCAGACCATTTTGCATCGTGATTGCCTGCAACTATGTAATACGGAACCTTTAATCTGTCAAAGATTGTTTTTGCCGTCTTTATCTCCTCATCTGCACCAAACTCTGTAATATCTCCCGCTATTATCACAAATTTTATCTGCGGCAGATTGTTAATGTCGTTAACACATGCAATGGCGTCATCTATTCTGTTTGTGTTTTCGGCTATGTGTATATCTGCCAGATACGCAAAACTAAACGGCCTGTTAAGGCTGTCTTGGGCAGAGGCCGACAAACCTGCTGTAAATAGAAAAAGGAGAATAAAAATCTGTTTCATAATATGCTATATAATACTATAGTCTTTCTGTTCTGTCCACCCCTGACGTCCATCTGCAATCTCTATCTTGCTCCAGCCTCCAACCTGTTCAAGCAGCTCTATCTTGGTTCCCTCATGCAATACAAAGAGATTCCCCCCTCCGTTGTTGGGTGCGCTCTTTACGTTGCATACCGGAGCTGTTATTATTCCGTAGTTGTAACTGACAGCCCTGTTCCTTAGGTTAACCGCAAACACAAATGAGAATATAAAGAGCAATGCGGCCATTATTGAGAATGCGAATGACAATCTCTTTACCCTGCTGCTACCTGCAAACCTGTAACACAGCAACAAGATTAACACTGCCGCAAGCAGAAGTATAGAGAGCCATGTCCACGCATTGGAGCTTAAAAGATTCTGCAACCTCTTTACAAAGGTAGACAACACAAATTCCGGCACAGGAGTTATCTTGTCTACAGTCTGCAACCTTGCCAAAGAGAGATTGTTCAATATATCTTTTCCCGATGGGTTAAGTTTTAACGCTTTCTCATAGTACAGAATGGCCATCCCTTTGTTTCCCAATTTAAAACAGGCATTCCCAATGTTGTAGTAAAGCTCCCAAGACTCCAATCCCTGAGCTTCTATCTTGCCATACAGCTCAACAGCATTATTGAACTCAGACATAGAATAGGCATCGTTTGCCTTTATCCACAATGAATCTGTATTAGCTGCATGGAGCCTTGCCGTATTGACACCGGCAAGAATCGAGAAAAAAAACAATATTCCAAAAACTCTTCTCATCACATTAAACTTTACACTGTCAGACACTATAAAACATCCTCCAACTTAGAGAGCAGCCCTAAAGAGGTCTCATACAGAGTATCTCTTTCCCCCTCAACATCGCTGCCAGAATAGCGGGCCATCTCACACTCGTCCAAAATGCTCACCAATTTCTCAATATCGGCAAGATTAACCCCTTTCTCTTTTAATCTCTCAGAGATATTATCCTTGTCCAAATCTGCAAAAGGGATAGATAGCTTGTCTGCCACATACCCTATGATAGCCTTGTGCAACTCCTCGTAGAATGGAACAGAAAGGTTCTGTTTAAGGTATCCCGATGCTATATGCAACCGTTTTACCGCTATCTTGTTTGCCTTTCTGCTCTTAGACCTTCTTACATCTCTCCTTAACGCATAATATCTTTTAAGCAGCAACCATGTAACTGCAAAAGCTGCCAACAGCAATGCCACAACTACAAAATAAAATGGAGACAGGATAAAGAACTCTCCGCTGCGGTGAAGTGCGGGCTCCCCGGTTGAGATATACCTTATATCATCTCTGAGGTTTGCAACCTCCTGTTTGCTAATTCCGTGCGCAATTATTCCACCGGCAGCTCCATCTCCCTTTGTAACATCTATCCTCAACGAGTCAGATGATATTGTAACATATTTTCTCTCCTTAAGATTATAGTATGTAAATTCTACAGGAGCTATGTTATATCTGCCTACTGCCCTTGGTATAAACGGATACTCAAAACTCTTCTTACCGCTAAGGCCGCTTGCCGTATTGTTAAAGCTATTGCTCGATTTAACATCGTACACCTCAAAATCTGCGGGAAAATCATATTTTGGAGACTCAATAAGATTCAGATTTCCTGTTCCGTTAATATCTATTATAAGTGAGGCTGCCTCATTCGACTTTATACTGTCTCTGCTTAACTTCACATTCATTGAGAAACTGCCCACAGCCCCACCAAACGAAGCAGGTGCATTTGCCGGAAGAGGTGATACCTCAATCTTTACAGGAGATGTTGAGATTCGTCTTCTTATTGTCTGGTAATCATCAAAGAAATCATCAAAGAATCCTCCTCTCCTGCCCGAATTTACTCTTATCTGAATCTGGGCAACCAACTCTGCCGGATCTATTGCAAGTGTACCGGTCTGTTGTGGCAGCAATATGTATCTTCTTAGCACCGCTGAGGAGTAGATTTTATTGCCAAGTCGCTCTCGTACAAAATTCAGGTTCTGCGGAGATTCTGTCTCCTGGCTCCAGAAACCGTTGAACACAGGAAATTTAATATCTTCGAAACCAACTATCTGGCTGTTAGTGTACAATTTAAGAGTGGCCACAATAGGCTCCCCCTTTACAACCCTGCTCTTGTTTATCTCTAATTTTAAGATAATATCACCGTCTTGGGTTTGCGTGTTATTGACAGACTGCCTCTCTGCATCCTGTTGTTGAGATGATGACTGTGCTGCAGCGGTCTCATTACTATCATCTACAACCTCTATGCTCAAAGATTTTGCAGTATAATTCTTACCGTTTATCTTGGCCGATGCCTGTGAGATTGAGATAAGTTTGTTATTGTTTGGCCTTATGACGTATGTATAACTTATCTCCATAGACTGAGATCTCTTGCCGTTTATTATCTGCGTGCTCTGCATTCTCGACGATGTAGGACCCAACAGAACATCTGCACCGGAGAAGATTGGCGGGTTAAAACTCTCAATCTCCCCATCTGCCGTATAAACAACTCTGAAAGCCTCCTTACTGCCTACAACATTTGGAGCATCAACCGTAAAACTGTTCTGCGCCACGGCTGTAAAACATGTAACAGTAAGAATAAAAAGTATTATGTTAAATCTGAGCCTCATAAAAATCTCCTTTTACCCAAAAAGAACCAACAAATTTAATTATTTTTTTACCAATTCTTCTCACGCTGCTTACTCCTTAGAGCCTTTGCTTTCTCTTTATCTACCTTCTGCTTTGTCTCATTCTCCTTATCCTGAATGGCCTGAAGCATCTGCTCTGCGGCCTGCGGCGTTATCTTGGCATCCTGCTGCTGTTTCCCCCCGGACTTGGAGTCATTGTTCTCTTTATTGTTGTCTCCATTATTCTTGTCATTATCCTTGTTCCGGTCATTATTCCGGTCCTGCTTATCTTTATCTTTATCTTTATCTTTATCTTTATCCTTATCTTTGTTTTTATCCTTATCCTGGTCCTTATTTTGATCTTTGTCCTGATTCTGGTCTTTGTTCTGATCCTGATCCTGATTCTGGTTCTGATCTTGGTTCTGATTCTGGTTCTGGTTGTTCTGTTGATTCTCTAACATCTTTTTGGCGTATGCGTAATTTCGCCTTGTTTCTGAATCGGACGGATTTCTAAGTAACGAACTCTTGTAGGCCTCCACAGCCTCCTTGTACTTTTTCTGTTGCAGGTAACTGTTGCCCATGTTATGATAGTAATTGGACAGGTCTGTGGGGTTGGTCTCTTTCTCTGTGTCCCATGGTATCTGCGGGGCATATTTGGCAATGCTGTCTGCCATCCCTGCATAGAGACCCTCTGCCTCGGCATAATTGCCAAGTCTGTACAGGGTGTTGCCAAGATTATATTTAGATACTATAGATGTAGAGTCTAAAATAAGTCCCTTTCTGTACTCTACATCTGCCTCCTTAAAGTTGTCCTTTTTAAAAAGCCTGTTTCCGGCTCTCACCTCTTTTTTGTCTATCCGGGGTGTATTTACATTCTGTGCAGAAAGGGTTGCTGTTCCTAAACACAGAAGAACCACAACGCTAAAAATCTTTCTGTTTATCCTTTTACTGCCTACTAAAAATTCCATAATAAAGAATATCAGTGCTATTGCAAAGAAGTACATATATTGTTCATCATACTCTTCAAATACTACAGAGGTAAACTTCTGCTCCTCTAACTGCTTCAACTCCTTGATTATTGGATTTAGTCCAAACTCAGATGCACCGGCCGCCACATACGCTCCATTCCCTGCAACCGCAATCTCTCCAAGTGTCTTTTCATCCAATTTGGTAACTACTATATTGCCCTCTCTGTCTTTGAGTAGTTCCCCTCCCTCTCCCATGGGGATGGGTTTGCCATCGGGAGAACCTACTCCTATTGTGTACACCTTTATCCCAAACTGTGCAGCATCTTTTGCAGCCTGTATAGGGTCATCTTCGTGATTCTCCCCATCTGTGATAAGGATAATGGCCTTGTTGTTGCTCCCCTCCTGCCCCTCTGTGCTAAAACTTCTTATACATGTATTAATGGCCTCGCCAAGTGCCGTACCCTGCACAGGCACAGATTCTGTACTTATGGATTTTAAAAAGAATTTTGCCGAAACATAGTCTGTTGTAATTGGCAGTTGTACAAAAGCCTGACCTGCAAAAACAACCAATCCAATTCTGTCTCCCTGTAATTTATCTACCAATCTCGATATTGCCAGTTTTGCTCGCTCTAACCTGTTGGGTGAGTAATCCTGAGCCAACATCGAATTGGAGACATCCAACGCTATCATTATCTCTGCCCCCTTGCTCTGGCTTTCCTTGAGCTTTACACCAATCTGAGGTCTTGCAAGACCTATTGCAAAAAACAGCCATGCTATTGAGAAAAGGATAACCCTAACCCATCCCTTATATCTTGATCTAAGCGGCATGAGCCTGTCTATCATATCAAAATTACCAAATCTCGATACTCTTCTCTTCATTATTCTTCTATACAACCAGAATCCCGCAAAAAAGAGCGGAACAAGAAGTATCAGGAAGAGGAAACGTGCATTTGCAAAATATATCATATATAGTAAAATTCAAACTGTTAATAAGGTATCTTTCTGCTTATTGTAAACCTGCATATTATCTCTGCAGCTATTGCTGCAAGCGCAATGTATGCAAAGTAGAGGAACAGCTCTTTATAAACTGCGTAGGAGTCTACCACTGTCTTGTTCTTCTCCATTTTATTAATCTCTCCGTATATTTCGAGCAGTTTAGTGTTGTCTGTTGCCCTAAAATATTTGCCTCCTGTGGCATCTGCAATCTCTTTAAGAAGTGTTTCATCTATCTTAACCTCTACCTGCTGCACACTCACTCCAAATGGGGTCATAACAGGATAGGGAGCTGTCCCCTCTGCTCCAACACCAATGGTATATACCCTTATCCCGTACGTCTTTGCTATCTCTGCTGCCATTTGAGGAGAGATCTCTCCACAGTTGTTAACGCCATCTGTCAGCAATATTATTACACGGCTTTTTGCATCTGAATCTTTTAGCCTTGCCACAGCTGTTGCCAAACCGTTGCCAATGGCGGTGCCATCCTCTACTACTCCACATTCAACCTCTTTAAGAAGATTAATGAGTGTAGGCCTGTCTGTAGTAAGCGGCACCTGGGTATAGCTTTCTCCTGCAAAAACAACAACACCTATTCTGTCTGACGGTCTCTCTGCTATAAACTGTATTGCAATATCTTTGGCCGCCCCTATTCTGTTAGGACTAAAATCCCGCGCAAGCATACTGGTTGAAACATCCATGGTCAATACTATATCTATACCCTCTGTATCAACCTTTTCAAAAGAGGAGGAGCTGCGCGGTCTTGCTATTGCAAAAATCAAAGCAGCAAGCGCAACTATCCTTAATATGAATGGTAGATGCCGCATCGCCTTGGCAAATCTGCCTCCCGGTGCACTCCATTGAGACAGGGAGGAGACCACTAACGAGGGTGAATGTCCTTTTACCTGCCTTAACAGGTAGAGGGCCGCCATAGGAAGCAGTAATAAAAGAAGCCACAATATTTTTGGATATTCAAAAAACATAACTATTTATTTATATCATCAACCTGAGTACCTGCCTCCTGTGCCATCTGCTCCATGAATGTTGAATTCACAAATCTTACGGCAACAGGAACAGCCTCCTCGTTTTCATTTATAGATGGCGAATATTTTGCAAATTTTACGAGATCCGATACAGTAAAGAGCTTGAAAAGTTCGTCGTAAGAGCCCTTGTCTAACTTTACAGCCTTCAGATCTTCCAATATTTCAGATGAGGTCTTCTCCTTTGCAGTTAGTCCGAATCTCTGTTCTATATACTCTCGCAAAGTATCTGTAATACCTGTATAGTATATTTTTTCTCTTCCCGATTGCCACAGTTTCTGGTTGCGGATTCTTTCTAATTTGCGCAATGCCACTATATGAGGGGGATCTGCAACCTTAGGCTTTCCAAAGAACCCTCTGTTCTCTCCCCTGTATTTTATATATCTGTATGTCAGATATGCCAATACTGCTATTGCCACAACCAGCAGAATATATGGAAGAATCTCCTTAAATGTAAGCGGATACTCTATCTGCCCCTTTATATCTGACAATACAAAACCTGTTGTATCTATCTGTACCGTTGAAACAGTTAGCAGCTTATCTTGGAAAAGCACCTCTGGCAAAGAGTTACCATTGTCTGATAGCACCTGGGGCAGAGGTAATCTGAAAGCGCCTGTATCAAAGGATGTTATCATAACTTTTGCATCTATCTCCCTAACCCCTTTTTTAAACGACACAGTGTCTAAGGCAAGCTCTTTCAACACCTCAACAGAGGATAGCCTCTGCAGTGCAGTGTCTGCACCTGTTCTCTCTATTGTATCTGCGCTCTGCAGGGTATTGGAATATGGCACTGCAACCAATCTTGTTCCGTCCGGGACAGAGAGTCTTGTGCTTATCACAACCCTCTCTCCTACAAGTATGGAGTCTCTGCTCTGTACAGCATCCGACATTTTTGTCTGAGCAGACAACTCTGTTGAAAAGAAAGCCGGTAAAACTGCCGATACTAAAATTCCGGCAGTTATTATCTTGCTTAGTATCTTATTCATAAACATATAATTACATTGCCCTCCTATTGTTAAAAAGGGTAAGCAGCCCCTTTACGTAATCCTGATTGGTACCTATTGATACCGCATCTATATTATACTTGTTGAATACACCTCTTGCAGAGTCAAATGCCTTTTTGTTCCACTCATTATAGGATTTTCTCACTTTTGCTCTTGATGTATCAACCCACTTTTCGTCTCCTGTCTCCGCATCTTTCACCTTTACAAGTCCAATATCGGGAAGCTCTCTCTCTCTTGGATCATAGATATTTACAACAGATATATCATGCCTGTTTATTGCAACTTTAAGGGCATCTTCGTAGCTTGGAGTGCAATCTTCATTTACATCCAAAAGGTCCGACAGCAAAAAGGCTGTACATTTGCGCTTTATGGCATTTGTAAGAAACCTAAGTGCCTCCGATATCTCTGTGCCGTCATTTTGAGGCTTAATCTCTATAAGTTCCCTTATGATTCTTAACAGATGACTCCTCCCTTTTTTGGGCGGTATGAATTTCTCAACCTTTGAGCTAAAGAACAGTGCTCCAACCTTATCGTTGTTGATGGATGCAGAGAAGGACAACACAGCGGCCACCTCTGCTATCAGTTCCCTTTTTGTCTGCGAATCGGTACCGAAAATTCCTGAAGAGCTTATATCAACCAGGAGTACAACTGTCATCTCCCTCTCCTCTTCAAATACCTTTATGTAGGGAGCTCTGAGGCGGGCGGTAACATTCCAGTCCATATTCCTTACATCATCTCCAAACTGGTACTCCCTCACCTCGCTGAATGCCATACCGCGACCTTTAAATGCAGAATGATACTCTCCGGCAAATATCTGGTGCGACAGAGATTTTGTTTTTATCTCAATCTTCCTAACCTTTTTTAATAAATCGTTCTCCATCTTTATCTGTTATTATCATCTTCCCAACAAAACTTCCTATACACAAAACTCTAAATATTGTCCCAATCTTGGCAGCACTACCTCTATTTTGAGGAAGTTGTCTAAAACGGTAATTTCTGCCAAAAACTCTAAAAAGCGCCTGATGTACAACTTTCCGAATATGAAATTAGCGGAGCGTACACC
>CAVIKQ010000015.1:0-20479 GCA_963643305.1 Eggerthellaceae bacterium | reverse complement strand
ACAGTGCTGTTTACAAAAGAGATTGTGCCCGATTCAACTAAAAAACTATCATCCGATCTGTTGAAATTTGTTACAAACTATGTTAGAGTAGATAAACGTGCGCCGGCCAATAGGAATATATTGGTATTTTCAAATACCGGAGGGGTTATGTTAGGCAGAAAAGGAACTTCCGCACTCTCGGCTGTTGCTGCAGACAAAGAGACTTATTACTATAAAATTGAGATAGAGAACCCCTTTAACAACACCTTAAAAGAGATTGCAGGAATAATAATATCATCTGTGCTCATTATAGTTGTAATAGGGTTTATGTTTCTCTACCTGCTAAAAACCATCATAAGGCAGAAGAGATTGGAGGAGATGAAGGATGATTTTACCCACAACATAACCCACGAACTCAAAACCCCCGTGGCTGTGGCATACGCTGCAAATGATGCCCTCCTCAACTACAATGCAGATGAAGACCTGCAGAAGAGAAAGCGATATCTTGCAGTCATATCAACGCAGCTCAAAGCATTGGAAGCCATGATAGAGCGCATTCTGCTGCTTACAAAGGAGAAAGAGAGGGGCATGCAACTGAACAAGGAGCAGTTCAACCTGCCGGAACTTGCAGAGGAGGTAAAGGAGGAGATGCTTTGCCACAGTGAGAATACAGACAAAGCAGTGGAGATTCATACCAAAACAGAAAATTGCGGCAATATCACCGCAGACCGTTTTCATCTGAAAAACATGCTGCTCAATCTGGTAGAAAACTCCATAAAATATTCCGGCAGCAGCGTAAAGATAGAGATAGTTTGCAGCATAGAGAACGGAAAACTTAAAATTATTGTGGCAGACAACGGCAACGGCATATCCCAAGGGGCAATCAAGTACATATTTGACAAATATTACCGCGAGAGCAGCGGAGACCTTTACAATGCAAAAGGGGTTGGCCTTGGCCTATATTATGTAAAGATGGTTGTTGCTGCACATGGCGGAACCATAAATGTTGAGAGCCACTATAAAAAGGGGACAACCTTTAAAATAGATATTCCAATAATTTAATATTGCTTCCCGATGAATACTCCAATTAAACTGCTGTTAGTTGAGGATGAGCAGACATTAGCTGAGATAATCAAAGAAACATTAGATTCAAACGGCTTTGAAGTTACACTTAAATCTAATGGGGCAGATGCATTACAGGCCATTCTGAACGGCTTGAATGTAGACGTGATAGTATCAGATATAATGATGCCCAAGATGGACGGGTTTACCCTTATGAAGGAGTTGGGCAGACATGGAATAAAGATACCTGTACTCTTCCTTACGGCACGTTCAGATACAAACGATGTTGTAAAAGGGTTTGAATTGGGAGGGAGCGATTATCTCAAAAAGCCGTTTGCCATTGCAGAACTTATAGCAAGAGTCCGGTCATTGGCAGGGCGATGGTCTAAAAAGCAAGGAGAGGAGCTGCCGGAAACGGTAAACATTGGGCAATACAGTTTGGATACCAAGACAAGGATGTTAAGCTACGGTACTGCCGGTACAAACGAGTATGAGCAGACAGAGTTGCCGTACAGGGAGTGTGAGGTGCTGGCATACCTTGCAAGGCGAGTAAACGAAATGGCTCCAACCTCCGATATACTCATACAGATTTGGGGCGATGACAGCTATTTCAACAGTCGCTCATTAAATGTCTATATAACAAAGCTCAGACACAAACTGCAGAGAGACAACAAAATCTCCATACTCAATATAAGAGGGGTAGGCTACAGGCTTGTGGTTGAGTAGTCAGATATTTGAGCTACCCCGGTTGGCAGCCTATTCATTTATGAAGAAAACCTTGTCTACAGGTTTGTCAAACTCCTCGCATGGAATCTCCTTAACCATCTGAAAAGGAAAGGCAACGCCCCATACAGGGCAGGTAAGTTGTGGCAGGAACCGGTCGTAAAACCCTTTCCCGCGCCCCATTCTGTTCCCTTTGTAGTCAAAAGCAACTCCCGGAATGATTGCCAAATCTATCTCAGAAGGCTCAACAGTTACGGCATCCTCCGTAGGCTCGCAAATACCTTTATACCCCTCCTTCAGTTTTTTAGGGTTGTACTCTTTAAGTACAAGATTGTCACCAACAACCAAAGGCAGCACAATCCTTTTGCCAAGCGAATGCCACTTGGCTATAAAAGCCTCTGTCTGTACCTCATCGGGAAGCGAAAAATAGATTAGAAAGGTACGGGCATATTTAAAATCAGGCTCTGCCTCCACTTTGGCAAGGGTAACCATAGATATGGCGTTCCTCTCCGGCAGACTCATCTCCTCTTTAAGTCCCTTTATCTTTTTTCTAAGCAGCCTCTTCTCATTCAAGACAGCCTCCTGAGGAGACAGCGGCTTTTGTGAAAAATCCTTTTTCATTCTACATCTAAACTAAACTCTCTGCCACACCTTTAAAGGCATTGTAGACAGGCTCGTATCTGAGTGCGGCAGGTTCCCCCTCATCTCCGCTCTCTCTAATGCTCTGCACCAACGGTATCTGCCCAAGCAGGGCAACACCATACTTTTCTGCCATCCTCCTGCCTCCGTCCTTGCCAAAGATATAGTACTTGTTGTTGGGAAGTTCGGCAGGGGTGAACCATGACATATTCTCTACAAGTCCCAAGATAGGCTTGTTCACATCCTTGTTACGATACATGTTTATCCCCTTCTCAACATCGGCAAGAGCCACATCCTGAGGGGTTGTAACTATAACAGCTCCTGTGAGAGGAATATCGTGAACAAGCGTTATGTGAATATCTCCTGTTCCGGGAGGGAGGTCTATAAGCAGAAAATCCAGCTTCTCCCATTTAACCTGCAATATCATCTGTTTAAGGGCATTGCATGCCATTGGGCCTCTCCATATAAGAGCCTGTTCGGGGGCGGCAAAGTAACCTATGCTCATCCATTTTACCCCATACTTCTCAATAGGGACAATAAGCTGTTTTACACACTTGCCATGGCGGGTATCAATCCCCTGCTTAGAGAGGTTTTCGGCAGAGCCGTCATCGGTATAGCCATCCTCATAAACAAACTCTACATTGGGAATCTCCCCCTCTGTGTGGGTCATCTTTGGGATAGAGGGACCGTAGACATCGGCATCTGCAAGCCCAACCTTGTAACCCATCTTTGCAAGGGTTATTGCAAGATTCACAGAAACCGTAGATTTTCCAACGCCCCCTTTACCGGAAGCAACAGCTATTATCTTGCCCACCTCTCCAAGATCATCCTTGGTAAGGTCGTTTATATTGGTTCCTTTCTGTGCAGCCTTTTCTCTCACAAGCTCCATGATACTTATTTTAGCTCCCGGATAGGCCGCTTTCAGAGCTGTCTCACATGCCCTTTTAACCTCACTCCCAAGAGCATCGGGAGCTTTAAATACAAGCTTGAGCTTAACCTTTTCAACCTTGCCATCTGATGAGCGCTCTATTTTGGCATCCTCTATAAGCCCAAGATCCACCACACTCTTGTCGTAAGCGGGGTGGATCACAGTTTTAAGAATATCTAAAACCTCTTTCATTATCAGGGTGTTTAAGAGAGTTTATTTAGCCAACTTCATCTCATCTATCAGATAGCCGGCACCGCCAAATTTATCTATTATGAACAGCACATACCGCACATCAACATTTATACATCTCTGAAGCTCAGGTTCAAAGATAACGTCGCCGCTCATTGCCTCCCAGTTGCCGTCAAAAGCAAGGCCAAGCAGCTCCCCTTTATCGTTAAGTACAGGGCTTCCCGAATTACCTCCGGTAATATCGTTGTTAGAGAGGAATGCTACAGGGAGTTTGCCGTTTGGCATTGCATACTCCCCAAAATCTTTGTTCTTCCAGAGTTCTTTCAGTTTTGCAGGAACAACAAACTCAAAATTGGTAGAATCCTCCTTCTCCATAACACCATCTAAAGTGGTGTAGTAGTTATACACCACGGCATCCTTAGGTGAGTATGGCAATATGCTGCCGTATGTAACTCTCAATGTAAAGTTTGCATCGGGATACATAGGCTTGTCTCCTCCCATCTCCATAATACCTGCAACGTATGCTTTTTTTGCCTCGTCAAACTCCTTCCTCCC
The DNA here is from genome assembly GCA_963643305.1 of Eggerthellaceae bacterium. Lineage (GTDB taxonomy): Bacteria > Bacteroidota > Bacteroidia > Bacteroidales > UBA932 > Egerieousia. Next base: position 16,404 of record CAVIKQ010000015.1, on the reverse strand, counting down.
GGCCTCTACAGATGGAGTAAGCTTGTTAATCTTTCTCTGAATATCTTTTCTTAAAATGGAAGCAGGGTCTTTGGTAAGGTCTACTCTATCTCTCTCTGCCTGTGTAAGTCTCTCTGCGCTTGTGTACACAGAGTTGCTGTACAGCCAGTCTACATACTTATCTATGCTTCCTCCAAAATCGCTGTCAATGGTCTTATATACATCTAACAGATATTTGGGAGCAACACTCTCTTTATAGATTTTAAGCATGGCAGCCGCCAATTTCTTGTCTGTACTTACAGAATAGTCTTTATAGAAAGCATCCTTTCTATCTCCGGCATAGTGGGCAGATGTTGCCCTTACCAATTCAATTGAGAATGGAGCCTCATACATATAGCGGTAGGCGTATATTGCCTCTTTTCTGTTGGCAACAACCTCCTTTATGGTCTCCAAAGCCTTGCCATATCTCTCTATCCTCTTAGGGTCTTTGTTAACCCACTCCATAAACTTGGCCTCCTCTGCCGCCCTTCTCTCAATAACCTTAAGCTTGTTAAAGGTCTCATCCATCCCCATCCATTTTTTCCATCCGTTAGATGAACCGGAGAATTTGCTTGCATACTGAATGTTAATCTTAGGATCGGCCAACATATCCTCTCTCCATATCTGTTGCTTTACAGTCCGCACCTTAATGGCAACAGGGTTAATGGTATGCTGGGTTTCGTCTGCCTCGTACGAGGTCATAAAACGGGTGGTTCTGCCGGGGAATCCCATAATCATGGCATAGTCATTCTCTTTAACCCCCTTTAAAGAGATAGTGAGAGATTTTTTAGGGGTGTAAGGCACATTATTCTCTGAATATGCGGCAGGGTTGTTCTCTTTATTGGCATAAACCCTAAACACAGAAAAATCACCTGTATGTCTTGGCCACATCCAGTTATCTGTATCACCGCCAAACTTACCTATAGATGAAGGCGGAGCACCAACAAACCTAATATCCTTAAATGTCCTTGATGTTATAAGGTAATACTGGTTGCCGGCATAGAAACTGGTTACAACAGCATTGAGAGTAGAATCTGCGGCAACAGCCTCCTCCTCTAACATCTTCTTTATCTTCATATATGCCTTATCTTTCTCTTTATCTGTCTTGGCCTTTGCCAAAGCCTTTTCTATTTGGGCAGTAACATCTGTAAACCTGTCTATGAATGTAACGGAAAGCCCCTTTACAGGAAGCTCCTCAGACAGGTTCATGGCCCAGTAGCCATCATTAAGATAGTCATGCTCAACAGAACTTAGCGCCTGTATAGAGCTGTATCCGCAGTGGTGGTTGGTAAACAGCAACCCTTTGTCAGATACAATCTCACCGGTACAGCCCCCTCCAAACTGCACAATGGCATCTTTTAGGGAGGAGTTGTTAAAATCATAAATCTCTTGAGCAGATAATTTCAGCCCAAGATCCTGCATCTTGTTTATATTAAGTTTCTGGAGCAGAGGCAGCAACCACATCCCTTCGTCTGCCTTTAGCGGCACCTGTGCAAACATTAGCACAGATACTAAAACCATAGCTAATTTCTTCATATTTGTAATGTTTAAAAAGATTATCAATATATTTGGACTTAAAAGCGCAAATATAATGAATATCTTAATAGTTCCCGATAAATTTAAAGGAAGTCTGACAGCGGCAGAAGCGGCCAAAGCAATGGCAGATGGGATTAAGGAGGCATACAATAACAGGCCTTTCAACAACACCCCTTTGAACATACAGCTGCTCCCAATGGCAGACGGTGGAGACGGCAGTTTGGATATAGTTGAACAGCAGTTTGGCGGCAAGAGGATAGGATGCAGACTGCATGACCCGTTGGGAAGAGTTATAACGGCATATTACCTGTTGAACGGGGATGAAGCATTTATAGAGATGGCCGCAATAAGTGGTCTCGAACTGCTTAAAGCAGAGGAACGTAACCCACTTCTTACCTCAACCTACGGATTGGGAGAGGCAATACAGGATGCCTGTGAGAGGGGGGCAAAAAAAATCTCCCTCTCCATAGGAGGGAGTGCCACCAACGACTGTGGAGCAGGGATGCTGCAGGCATTGGGAATGACAGCTGTACAGAAAAGCGGAGCCGTACAAAAGTCAGATATAATAACAGGAGGAGATTTGCAGAGTGTAGAATCGGTGAATCTTTCTGCCGTACAAGAATTTACAGACCACTATAAGGTAATGTTCAGGGTAATCTGCGATGTAGATAATCCACTCCTTGGTCCCGATGGAGCCACTTACATCTATTCCGGGCAGAAAGGGGCAGACAAGGGGATGCCGGAGTTGTTAGAAAGTGGTGTGCAGCACTTTGCGCAGCTAACAGACCAATCCCATAACAAAGGCTGTATGTTTGCAGGAGCAGGGGCGGCCGGGGGTGTGGGCTATGCGCTGCATGCACTCCTTGGGGCAGAGCTTGTTAGAGGAAGCCGGTTTTTTGCAGACCTTAATAATTTAGAGGAGATGGTGCAACGCTCAGATATGGTATTTACCGGAGAGGGCTGTTTAGATGAACAAAGTTTTAACGGCAAGGTAATTGGAACTGTGTTAGAGAGTTGCAGGAGGTATAAAAAGAGATTATATATACTTTGCGGTATCTCAAGGTTGCAGAATGCACCATGCAACACCAAGGTTTTTACATTAAGTACAGTCTCTCTAAATATGCAGGATTCAATAGAAAATGCCCACGAATATCTAAGGAGAATTACCTGTGATATTTTTTCAGATGAAATAGCAACTTAAAGGTGTAAAAATATAATATATAGGTTGGCTATAAACAAGGTTGTTATCCATTTACTTTGTAACTGATAAATAGTAGTAGCCGCCTATGGGAAAAGATGCCATCATAAAGAGGAGAATATCATATCTGCGAAGAGGTAAAAAACTGTCGCAAGAGAAGATGGCACAATCCCTTAGAATATCACTTAATTCATACAGAAAATTGGAGGCAGGTCCAACACGACTCATTAACCAGTATGTAGAGCAGATAGCCTCTCTGTTAGATGTCTCTCCCGATTATCTTCTCTCTGATAGTGGAATAGAGCAATCATACGACATCCGTGCAAGGATGGAGGCTCTTATGAATGAGAATATCAAGCTCAGGGCGCAGATAGATGATCTTACCGCTAAGATTGCCACCCAGACAGAACTCCTTAGGCAGTACACAAAATCGGGGAAATAACAGGGGTTCTTTTTCTATTAATAAAAGTCATAAATTTGCACCTATGAAAGGGAGTCCGGGTTTAATTGGCTATATGCTTCCCAACAGTGTAGAGGCAGGGTGCGACGAGGCAGGCAGAGGATGCCTTGCAGGGCCTGTGGTGGCTGCTGCGGTAATTCTTCCGCATGATTTCTACCATCCGTTCTTAAATGATTCAAAGCAGCTCACTCAACGGAACAGGGAGCTACTAAGGCCGTATATAGAGGAAAATGCCCTCTCTTGGGCTGTCTGTTTTGCAGATGCGCAGGAGATAGACAGAATAAATATCTTGCAGGCCTCTATAACAGCCATGCAGAGGGCTTTGGATAAACTGACCGTTGAACCGGAGCATATAATTGTAGATGGCAACAGGTTCAGGAAATACCGTGCTTTATCGGGAAGGGAAATACCGTATCACTGTATAGTAAAGGGGGATTCAAAATATGCTTCAATAGCTGCCGCTTCTGTATTGGCAAAGACGCACAGAGATGAGTATATGGTAAAATTGGCGCAGGAGTATCCGGCCTATGACTGGCGGAACAACAAGGGCTACCCAACAAAAAAGCACAGGGCGGCTATAGCGGAATATGGTGTAACACCGTATCACAGAATAACTTTCACGCTGCTTGGCAATAATGATAACGAGCCGTCTCTTTTTTAGAATGCCGGTTATATAAATTTGTGCCGGAAAAATCATTGATTTTACAAATAATTTTTCCTAATTTTGAAATCTGCCTGTTCGTTTAAAAAACATCTTGCAGAAAGAGTGAAAAATATTAATATATAAAGTATATAACTAAATAACAGTAAAAAAGATATGAAAACTTACAACACCCAAAATGTGAGGAATATAGTCCTCCTTGGAAGCTCTAAGTCCGGGAAAACCACTCTTGCCGAAACAATGATGTTTGAAGGAAAAATCATAGATAGAAGAGGAACAGTAGAGGCAAAGAATACAATAAGTGACAATACGGAGATAGAGCAGATTTACCAGCGTTCAATATTCTCCACTCTATTATATACAGAATTCAAGGATACAAAATTCAATATTATAGATACTCCCGGTTCGGATGACTTTGTAGGCGGTGTTTATTCTGCATTCTCTGTAGCCGAGAACGGTGTGCTTATAGTTAATGCAACACAGGGTGTTGAGGTTGGAACAGAAATCTTTGCAAGACATGCGCAGAAGCATCAGAAACCGCTTATTGTTGGGGTTAACCAGTTAGATTCAGAGAAGGCAGACTGGCATGCAACAATAGATTCTTTAAGGCAGGCTTTTGGAAACAAGATAGTATTGATTCAGTTCCCTGTAAATGCAGGAGCATCTTTCAATCAGTTTGTAGATGTGCTTAAAATGAAACTTTACACCTTTACAGATGAGAACGGAACACGCCAGGAGGCAGATATTCCTGCCGAGTATGCAGATGAGGCCGCAGAGCTGCACCAGCAGTTGATAGAGATGGCTGCCGAGAATGACGAGAACCTTATGGAGGCTTTCTTTGACAAAGGTAAACTTACAGAGGATGAGATTAGGGCCGGCCTTAAAATAGGGATGAAAAAGGGGGATATTCTGCCTGTATTCTGTCTGTCTGCAAAGAAAGATATTGGAGTAAAGAGGCTTATGGAGTTTACAATCAATACCTGTCCAAGTCCCGATACGTGTACCAACAAGCTTGTAGATGGTACCGAGGTTAAGGTAGATGCAAACGGCCCTACATCTCTGTTTGTCTATAAGACAGGATTGGAGCAGCATCTGGGAGAGGTGACATACTTTAAGGTTATGTCCGGCAAGCTGACAGAGGGGATGGATCTTGTAAACCCTGTTAACGGAAACAAGGAGCGTATCTCAATTATCTATGCATCGGCAGGTAAAAAGAGAGAGAAAATCTCGGAGGTTTGTGCAGGAGATATAGCATGTACTGTAAAACTGAAAAATGTTAAGACCAATCAGACGCTGAACGCTGCCGGCTGTGACTGGGAGTTTGCTCCTACACAGTTTCCTGCCCCTAAATTCCGTACAGCAATCAAGGCTAAAGAGGAGAAGGATGACGAGAAGCTTAGCGAAATCCTTAACAGGGCAAGCGCAGAGGACCCAACCATTATAGTAGAGTACTCAAAAGAGCTGAAGCAGACAATCTTAAGCGGTCAGGGCGAGCACCATATAAATATCCTTAAATGGCAGATTAACAATGTCCATAAGTTGGAGGTAGATCTGTTTGCTCCAAAAATTCCATACAGAGAGACCATTACAAAGGTTGCAAGGGCAGACTACAGACATAAGAAACAGTCCGGCGGAGCAGGTCAGTTTGGAGAGGTGCATATCATTATTGAACCATACACAGAGGGGATGCCTCAGAATAACAAGTTTAAGGTAGACGGGCAGGATTATGTGCTTAACATTAAGGGCAAGGAGGAGTATCCGCTTGAGTGGGGAGGAAAGTTGGAGTATTACAACTGTATAGTAGGAGGAGCCATTGATGCCAGATTCATGCCGGCAATTCTTAAAGGTATTATGGAGAAGATGAATGAGGGACCTCTTACAGGTTCGTATGCACGAGACATAAGGGTGTATGTGTACGATGGTAAGATGCACCCGGTAGATTCAAATGAGATGGCGTTTAAACTTGCTGCAAGAAATGCCTTTAAGGAGGCGTTCAAGAAGGCAGGTCCAAAGATTATGGAACCTATCTACAACATAGAGATTCTTGTACCGTCAGACTGTATGGGAGATGTTATGTCAGACCTTCAGAACCGCAGAGGCCTTATAGAGGGGATGAACAGTGAGAAGGGCTTTGAGGTGCTTAAAGCAAGGGTTCCATTGGCAGAGCTTTACAAATATTCTACAACTCTCAGCTCGCTTACAAGCGGAAGAGCTACATTCACAATGAGTTTTGCAGATTATCAGCAGGTACCTGCAGATGTTCAGGAGAAGCTGCTTAAGGCTTATGAAGCAAGTGAAAAAGAGGAGTAGTATCTTATAACGGTAAGAGGTGATAGTCTGCAACAATATAAACAGGTCTTTTGGGCAACTCAAGGTTCTTAAAGATATTAATCTTAGAATCAACAAGGGAGAGGTTGTCTCCATTGTAGGAGCCAGTGGGGCAGGGAAATCTACATTGTTGCAGATTATGGGTTCGTTACTTCCTCCAAGTAGCGGCAATGTATTGATAGATGGAACTGATATATGTATGCTAAAGGGAGACAGCTTGGCATCCTTTAGAAACAGCAAGATAGGCTTTGTATTTCAGTTCCATCATCTCTTGCCGGAATTTACCGCCTTGGAGAATGTGATGTTGCCGGCTCAGATTTACAACAGTAATAATAATAAGGATAAAAAGAGGGTGTCGGATATAAGGGAGAGGGCAACAAGGCTGTTGTCAGACATGGGGCTTGGGGAGCGTTTGGATCATAAGCCAAAGGAGCTGAGCGGCGGCGAACAACAGAGGGTAGCTATTGCAAGGGCGTTGATAAACAATCCGGCAGTACTCTTTGCCGATGAGCCATCGGGAAATTTAGACAGCAGAAACAAGGCAGAACTTCATGATCTCTTTTTCAGGTTGAGGGATAAATTTGGGCAGACCATTGTAATTGTTACGCATGAGCGTGAACTGGCCGGAATGAGCGACAGAATATTTGAGATGAAGGATGGCCGGCTTTAGATTCAAAAAATTTAACATAGAGCAGGAGCGCACGGCCATGAAGGTGAATACAGATGGGGTGCTCCTTGCTGCCTGGATGAATATTCTCCCCTCAGACAACAGTTTTCTTGATATTGGAACGGGGACCGGGGTGTTGGCTCTAATCTGTGCCCAACGGTTAGACGAGATGCATGACTGTGCAGCAATGGATGGCGGTGGCATGCGTAACGTTAGAGTTACAGGCATAGAGATAGATAGCAATGCTTACGCAGATGCTGTGGAGAATGTCTCTGCTTCGCCATGGCCGTGGGTAAATGTGCAGCATATTGCATTGCAAGACTATAATCCGTTTCCTAACAACAAATTTGACCTTATCTTTACCAATCCCCCATATTTTATAAACTCTCTTAAAAGTACGGGGAGTGAACTCTCCAATGCAAAACATACAGATACTCTTTCGCAGATGGATCTGCTTAACAACACGTTGAGACTTTTAGAAACAGGGGGGAGGTTGGCTATGATTCTTCCTGTTACAGAGGGGCGTGAGTTTATAAGGAAAACAGAGTTTGTTGGGGAGCACGGAGCCGAGACATTAAATCTTATACGACTCTGCGAGGTATATAGCGTTGAGCACAAGCCGGCAAAAAGACTGCTTATGGAGTTCGTAAAGGGGAGGTATTGCGCCAATGCAGAGATAGAAAAAGAAAAGCTCGTAATCTGCGGTGCAGACAACGAGCCTTTTAGAAGATTAATGTTCAACTACTACCTTTAAACAGCTTTAAAAACGGGCTGTCTAATCCCTTTTCTCCTTTAGCTGTCTTATAAGCTGTTCTCTGAATTTTTCCTCTGCACTTATAAGTTTGGCTGTCTTTCTAACAGGCAGTATGCTGCCCATTTTGGCAAACATCTCATCCATTATTTCAAACTCCTTTTTGCTTAAAGAGAAATATCTCTCCATAAGTGCCTTTATTGTTGTATCGGGAACCTCCTCTGTTGAATTCAACGTTTTATTAAGGTTTTTCAGCGCCACTTTTGCCTCTCTGTGTGCATTCATCCGCTGTTTCCAGAAGCTGTTGTAGAGTGGCCAGAATTTTTCCGCTTCACCCGGAGTAAGATCCAAGTATTCTGTAAAGAAAGCTATCTTCTTGGCCTGAATCATCTCTTTCATATCCTGATGACTTCTCTCCTGTACCCCTTGCTCCTCTTTTTGCTCTCCCCTTGTAATAGATTGGTTGCATGATACACAATCTGTATGTTGGGCAAAGAGGTTGCCTGTTATTAGGGTAAGTATAGCTGTTAATGAAATGATAAAGTATCTCATATATCTCTAAATAAAATCTTGTTTCTGCTGCTTGTCTATTCAATGGATGCCAATGCGGTTATTGTAAAGCCTGTCTCTATGAGGTAATCCTCTATAGCCTCCTCCTCGGAGCTTGAACGGCTTCCGGGTATAGTGTCAATGACAGTATCGGCAGTGGCTGTAATCTCCGCTCCGCTACCTGCCTTTATATAATCTTCCGGAGTAACCCAAGTCATTATGCCGTAGCCTATCCCCAAAATAGCAATGAACGTAAGGAGAAGGGCAAAGTTGGGGCGCAACAGCGTCATGTTGCTTGTCTCCTCTTTTTTTATCTTTCTGCGGACATTCTCCTCAATGCTGTCTGTATAGTTATCGGGTAACTTAAAAGGACATTTTTTTAGAGAATCCATTATGTTGTCATTCTTGTTCATATTCTATTCCTGTATGATACTCTTTACTGTTAGACTATTCTTTGGGCCAAAGGATTAATCGGGAGATGTTTAATTATCCCACTCCTCCTGCAAAGTCTTTTTTATCTTGTTGTAGGCATGGTGGTATGAAGCCTTTAATGCCCCTACCGATATACCCATAATCTCGGAAATCTCCTCATATTTCATCTCCTGAAAGTACCTTAGGCTAAATACAGCCCGCTGGCGGGGTGGCAGGGTAATAATGGCCTTGTTCAACAGGAGCTGAAGCCTGTCTCCATTAAAATATGGCTCGTCTGCCATCTTGTCTTGCAGGTAGGTGCCGTAATTCTGCATTGAGAGGAAAGAGATTATTTTCTTTCTTCTTAAAAAGGTAAGCGTTTCGTTGGTGGCTATGCGCCATATCCATGTGTATAGTTTGCAATCACTCCTAAATGAGGGGAGGGCATTCCATACCTTTATGAATGTTGTCTGTAGAATATCGTCGGCATCATCGTGGGAGCCGCAAAGCTCCCTGATGTGCCAATACAATCGTTCTGAATATTTCCGCACGATATGATTGAATGCCTCATCCTTTGAGTCTTTGTTATATAATTCAAGAATTTCGGTATCCTCAATCATGGCCGGTTATTTTCTTGTAATCACTCTCTTTGCTGCTTCAACAATATGTTCTGCATCTAATCCGTATGCTTTCATCAGCTGCAATGGTGTACCGCTCTGCCCAAATTTGTCATCTATGGCAACAAATTCAACCGGTACAGCCTGTCCGTTTGCACAGAGAGCACCGCAGATAGCCTCTCCAAGTCCTCCGGCAATAAAATGCTCCTCTGCAACAACGGCAGCTTTGGTCTTTCCTACAGATTCTAAGACAGCGGTAACATCTAAAGGTTTAATGGTATGGATATTTATAACCTCTGCTTTTATACCGGCAGATTCAAGTGCATCTGCTGCTTGGATAGCCTCCCATACAAGATGCCCTGTTGCAAAGATGGTAACATCGCTTCCGTCTGCTAATTTAAGAGCTTTCCCTATTTCAAACTGCCGGTTATCGGGAGTAAAATTAGGAACAGACGGGCGGCCGAACCTTAGATATACAGGGCCGTTGTATGCTGCTGCTGCTATTGTTGCAGCTTTGGTCTGGTTATAGTCGCAAGGGTTTATCACAACCATGTTAGGCAACATCCTCATAAGCCCTATATCTTCTAAAATCTGATGGGTGGCTCCATCCTCTCCGAGAGTGATACCTGCATGTGAGGCTGCAATCTTGACATTTGTGTTTGAGTAGCATACGGCCTGCCTTATCTGGTCATATACTCTGCCTGTGGCAAAGGCGGCAAATGTGCCTACAAAGGCTGTCTTGCCGCTTAGGGCAAGTCCTGCGCCAACACCTATCATGTTAGCTTCGGCTATGCCTGCCTGAAAAAATCTGTTAGGGAACTCTTTGGCAAAATCTCCCATCTTTACAGAACCCACGAGGTCTGCACATAGGGCAACAACATTGTCATTCTGCCTTCCTGCTGCAAGCAGACCGGCTCCAAAACCGCTCCTTGTATCCTTGCTGCCTGTATTTATGAATTTATCTTTTATCATGGTATAAATATTATCTGATTGTTAAATAGGTGTATGGGCGCTTCTAATAGTCGCCAAGAGTCTCTTTAAGCTGAGCAAGAGCCTTTTCTGCCTGTTCCGGTTTTGGAGCTTTGCCGTGCCATTCGTTGGTGCCGCGCATAAAATCTACCCCTTCTCCCATCTCTGTCTTTAACAATACCATTACAGGGGAGCAGTGCTGTTTTGCAAGTTTTTTGGCCTCTTCGAGGGCAGAGATAATCTTCTCCATATTGTGACCGTCTGTAACAATAACCTGCCAGCCGAACGCCTCCCATTTCTTGTTGAGAGCGCCAACACCGGCAACATCGTTGATATTGCCATCTATCTGCTGATGATTCCAGTCTGTAATGGCTATAAGGTTGTCTACCTTATGGTGTGCTCCAAACATTGCAGCCTCCCATACCTGCCCCTCCTCCTGTTCGCCATCTCCAAGAAGCGTGTAGACATAGTTGGGGTCATTATCTATCTTTTTGCTTAATGCTGCTCCTATGGCAACAGAGAGCCCCTGCCCTAACGAACCGGCGGCCTCATACACCCCGGGAAGATTGTGATCTGTAGAGGGGTGACCCTGCAGTCTTGTGCCAAATTTCCTGAATGTAGAGAGTTCCTTTACAGGGAAATAACCGCTTCTGGCCAAAACGCTGTAGAATACAGGCGAAATATGTCCGGCAGAGAGGAAAAACATATCGTTTCCTCTGCCTTTCCTGCACCAGTTGGCAGGGTCGTGTTTCAAAACCCTAAAAAAGAGTGCAGTCATTACATCGGCACTGCTGAGGCTGCCACCGGGGTGTCCTGACTGGGCATCGGTAACCATTCTGATAATATCTCTCCTTACTTGAGAGGCGATATCGTTTAATTGATTAATGTTGTACATCTATGATTTCTATGTTTTAAGTGTTATTTAGAGTCTTCTTTACAGGAGGATGCCTAAAAAGAGTCCTCCTTGCTTCAATTAAGTATCCCCTTAATAAGAAGTTGTATAAAAAGCTTTTTAGACAACTTCTATAATGCGAAGATAATACAAAAAGAAAGAAATAATACAGACCCCAACATGAAAATAATTGTTAGAAAAATTAAACAGCTTCTTATATTTGCAGACGGATTTACAGCTTTTATAATATACGTAGATGAAGAATATCAGGAACTTTTGCATCATAGCTCATATAGATCATGGAAAGAGCACATTAGCAGACAGGCTGTTGGAGGCTACACATACCCTTTCTGACAGAGAGATGGAGAATCAGGTGCTGGACTCAATGGATTTGGAGAAAGAGAAGGGGATTACAATAAAAAGCCATGCAATACAGATGGAGTATCTGCGCGGAGGGGAGAGATATATTCTTAATCTGATAGATACACCGGGGCATGTAGATTTCTCATACGAGGTGTCGAGAGCTATAGCATCTTGTGAGGGGGCTTTGCTTGTGGTAGATGCCACACAGGGGATTCAGGCACAGACAATCTCAAATTTATATCTTGCTCTTAATCATGACCTTGAGATTATCCCGGTCATTAACAAGATAGATGTGGAGAGTGCAATGGTAGAGGTTGTAAAGGACCAGATAGTAGACCTTTTGGGGTGTAAAAGCGAGGAGATTCTGCTTGCCAGCGGAAAGACAGGTGCCGGTGTGCCGGAGATATTGGATGCTATAATAGAGAGGGTTCCTGCACCGCAGGGAGATGCGGATGCTCCTCTCCAGGCTCTTATCTTTGACTCTGTATTCAACTCATTCAGAGGAATCATAGCCTATTTTAAGGTTGAAAACGGAACTATAAGAAAAGGGGATAAGGTTAAGTTCTTTAACACAGGCAGAGAGTATGTTGCAGATGAGGTTGGTGTTCTAAGAATGAAACTGTGTCCCAAAGATGAGATTAGAACAGGGGATGTAGGATATATAATAAGTGGTATAAAGAGTGCTGTTGAGGTTAAGGTGGGCGATACCATTACAAAAACAGATAACCCTTGCAGCAGTGCGATTGCCGGTTTTGAGGAGGTAAAGCCTATGGTGTTTGCAGGAGTGTATCCTGTTGAGACAGACCAATATGAAGATTTAAGATCTTCGTTAGAGAAACTACAGCTTAACGATGCCTCTTTGGTCTTTGACCCTGAGAGTTCGCTGGCACTTGGGTTTGGCTTCAGATGCGGTTTCCTTGGACTTTTGCATCTTGAGATTGTTCAGGAGAGACTCTTCAGAGAGTTCGATATGGACTGTATTACCACAGTCCCCAATGTATCATACAAGGTATATACAACACAGGGAGAGGTTGTAGATGTTCATAACCCTTCCGGGCTGCCGGCTCCAACCCTGATAGATTATATAGAGGAACCTTACATAAGAGCGCAGATTATTTCACGCTCGGATTTCTTTGGGTCGGTAATGAAGCTGTGCTTAGATAAAAGAGGTACTTTAATAAGTCAGCACTTCCTTACAGCAGACCGGGTTGAACTTACCTTTGATATTCCTCTTGCAGAGATAGTGTTTGATTTTTACGACAAACTTAAATCCATCTCAAAAGGGTATGCTTCATTTGACTATCACATAATTGATTACAGACAGGCAGATCTTGTAAAGTTAGACATTCTGCTTAATGGCGAGCAGGTAGATGCCCTCTCCAGCCTTATTCACAGAGACCATGCCTACGACTTTGGCCGTAAAATGTGCGAAAAGCTTAAAGAGCTTATCCCAAGACAGCAGTTTGATATAGCAATCCAAGCAGCTATAGGTGCAAAAATCATTGCCCGTGAAACAGTTAAGGCTGTAAGAAAAGATGTTACCGCAAAGTGTTACGGGGGTGATATATCCCGTAAACGAAAACTATTGGAGAAGCAGAAGAAGGGTAAACGTCGTATGCGGCAGGTTGGGAATGTGGAGGTGCCGCAGAGTGCATTTATGGCAGTGCTCAAATTAGATTAAAAGCTTAATACAAAGGACAATTACTGCGCTACGCTCGCTTCACAGTTACTCATTTACACAAGTCAACTCCGTACTGTTCAGCTTGGCAAGCCTTGTACTTGCCTTTTGCCTGACTTCGTCAACGTGTCACCCATTTTCGGGTGACGCAAATATATAAATAACTATTTAGCAATAATATATAAAATGAAAGAATAATGAGAGACGAAGTGTCAAACTCCCGGACTCATAATCTATCATTTTACGCTGTAAAATGATAGATTATGATAAAAATGCAACTTTTTGAAGAAAAATTCTTAAAAAATTTAGCATATTGAAATAATTTGCTTATTATTGCACATATAATTATAGAACACAATTACATTTATAGTTATGCACCTTAGTTTAACAACGTACAAAACAAATTATTAGCCGCAAATTATGAAAACTTATAGGGGAGGTATTTGTTGTTTATTGAGTATCGTTCTATTCGCTCTGTCTGTTAATGCCCAAGAACATCGATCCCTACGAGGACGAGTTCTTGACAATGATGGAGAGACTATTGTAGGAGCTGTTGTTTCTTGTATCGAATTGCCAGATAGCACTGTTATCGCTTACTGCGTAACAAGCGTAGATGGTGTATTCCAATTTGCAGGATTGAATGAAGCCTATGAAAAGTACTTGCTTGAAGTATCACTCATTGGATATGAAAAAGCTTATATAAAACCCAAATCTGAAGAGATTGTTATTACACTCAGGGAGTCTGCCATAGCATTAGAAGAGGTTGTTGTTACAGCATCAGCGCCGCGATTAAAGCAAAAACCGGGTAAGTTTATATACAAACCTCAGCTTTCTGAAGTCAGGGGTATTGACAGTTATGACATATTGCGTTACACTCCTCTGATAACATTAGAAAATAACTCCGTTAGCATATTGGGTAAAGGTATATCTACCATATACATTAACGGCAGAAAACCAATAATGGACAATACTTCGTTGATGGAGATGTTGCGTTCTACACCAGCGAATCAGATTGAGAATATTGAGATTATTATCTCTCCCAACAGCTCTTATAGGGCATCAACCACCGGAGGTATTGTAAATATTGTAATGAAGAAGAATCCTAATCAAGGATTAACAGGAAGTACGAGTGTCAGCGGTGTTTACCTGGGGGAAAGAGTATCTCCAAGAGCGACCTTCTATTTAGGCTATTCAAAGAACAAGTTCAATACTTCGGCAAACTTAAGCTATCTCTATAACAATTTGCAAAATGCAACCGATGTGACATATAACTACACCGATACCTTTACGGATATTCGTAATTCAACAATACAAGAAACATCCGGGCACTTTTTGAATGGCAATATCAATATTACCTATGATGTTACCAAACGAAGTACTGTGGGTGCATCTTTCCATATAGGTGGCTCGGAAAGTAACAGCAAATCGACAACAAAAAGTGCAAATTATCTCAATAGTATATTGAATAAGTCCTCAATATCAGTCAATGAAACAGATAATCCATTCCGGAGACCTACGATTGGTGTTGTGGCATACTATAATCTTAAAACGGATAATAACGGTAGCAATCTTGATTTAAGTGCAAACTATTCCTCCTCAATAAACGCTTCGTTGGGAAAAATGGAGTATGCAAATGCTGTTAATATAAACAACCTTATTCCATATTCTCTATTCCAGCAAAATAGTTCTGTAGATAGTTATGGGTATGAATTTAAAGGATATTACAGCCATTATTTTGATAATGATAACAATCTTACAGTTGGATACGATTTCAATGCCTCACATCTGTCAAACGATCTTATCCGTAATGATTTTAACGGCAGTGGGTACATCCCCAATGAAGCCTATAGTAACCATTTTATTTATGACGAAAAAGTCAATGCTTTATACATCACATACGATAAAGAGTGGAGTGATGTATTAAGTACCACACTGGGTGTGCGAGCAGAAAATACTAATATCCATGGACACCAAATTACCTCCAACGAGAAGTTTCATCGCAATTATTGGAATTTCTTTCCTAAGTTAAGTGTCTTAGTGGATTTGGCAGATGGCAATCATAGCATTGCATTAGATTTATCTCGTTCAATAGTAAGACCATTCTATAATGACCTTAATCCATTCAAGATATGGACCTCAGAAAATACCTATACAATGGGTAATATCTATATCAAGCCCATGATCTACAATGGTGTGGATTTGAGCTACTCATTTTTGGGTGATTACATTATCGGTGTTTCTTATAACTATGGTTCCGATCCTTTTAGCGAATACACCTATTCGGCAGAGGATAATACAACGGTTAGTAGTGTGGCGAATTTTGGTCACGAACAGGAGTTGTCTCTGTATTTCAATATGGATAAATTTTTCTTCAAAGGTTTTTGGCGAATGTCATTCAGCGCAGGTACTGACTATGATATAACCACTGGAAATATAGATGGAAAAGATGTTGGGTACAAAACATGGATGGGCACCGCCGGTATTCGTAATGTATTCAAAATTTCACCAAAGAGAAGCATTAGGGCTACTATGAGCTACAACTACTATACGCCATCACGAGGAATCTTAAAAATAGGACGACACAAACATTTGCTCAATGTATCCTTGAGTAAGGAGTTTAAGTTCGGGGGAGCTTTAAGCATCCATGCTCTTAATTTACTTAATTACAAACCATCATATTACTATAATACTGATACCTATTCATATAATATCATTCCTAAAACGAATAATATATCTATTCAGGTAAGATTTACATACAAATTTGGACAGAGCCGTGTTCGTGGAGCTAAAGATCGTTCTGAAACAAACCATTTAGAGCGATTTAAGAAATAATACTAACAATTGGAGTAACCCGAAAAGCCATCAAGTGAGTAGGTCTTAATTAAAAGAACGAAAAAATTATGAACAAACAACTGTCAAAGATTGAGGAATTTGTGACTTCTGTTGAAAGCACACAAATGGCTGATGAGCAGCTGTCAGTAGTACTATCTTCTTCTTTAAATGTGATTGGAGGAGCGAATGGAAGTGGTCAGTGCAGCAATTATGATGTTGAAGCCTGTGGCGGTGTAAACAAACGCTGTACAAATTATGGTGTATGTGGCACAAGCGATAATACAAAGAATTGTATAAACAAGCCCAAGCCTATTGCGCCAGAGACTGAAATTGGGCCTCAATAATTGGTAATTAAGTGGAGTTTTGAGGCTGTGCCACAATAAATAGTCTTGGTACAGCCTTATTTGTAAAAATATTGCAAACATCGTATAGACAATATCCTTACCAACAATATTTGAATATGAAATATAGTAG
>CAVIKQ010000014.1:20319-21970 GCA_963643305.1 Eggerthellaceae bacterium | reverse complement strand
GTTAAGAGCATCCTCTGCTTTGATATAATTATTACTATTCCAATACATGATACCGGCATCAACCAAAGCATACGCCTGATGAAATATTTTTTGTGCATTAGAAAAATGGTCGTATGCTTTTAAATACAAGTCGGCACTTTTCGAATAATGATAGCTATTCATATATATATCCCCTATTTGGGAATAGAGTAATCCTGAGTAATAATCATTATTAAGAGAGTTGACTATCTGCTCGGCTTCTGTATAATCCAACATAGCGTGTGCATAATCTCCTTTATTGATATATACGCATCCCCTGTTAAATAATGAAAGAAATTTTTCATTTGCAGTTCCATAGCTTGAATAATAATCTACTGCAAGATTGATAAGAGAATCATTAGTTACCAAAACGTGGTTTTTAATCTGGGCTTGTGTATATAGGAGTGCGTATTTTGCCCTTTCTTTGTTGGATTTTAATTTTTTTGTATCTATGAGACATATATTAGACATGGCACTGTCCGGTCTATTATCTATGTATGACTCTATGGCTTTCAAATCATCATACACCAAATTCTCACAAGAATTTAGTACACACAGCAATAAAATAGAGAATGCGGTTAAATATTTTTTTTGCATTATATGGTTTATATATAATCTGTTTGGGATATAGGGACAGGGGAACAGGAGGAACAGGGGGAACAGAAAGGACAAGGGTGGGAACAGTGAGAGAGGGGCCGGGGCGTTAGTTAAGTAACTTCCTAACTAACTCCCCTATCTTTTTGCCATCTGCACGGCCGGACATTGCTTTGGTTGCAACCCCCATCACCTTGCCCATCTCTTTTTGAGAAGTTGCTCCAACCTGTGCAATAATCTTTACAAGTTCTGCGGTTATCTCCTCGTCTGTAAGCTGTTTTGGGAGATATACCTCCATGAAAGATGCCTCTGATAGCTCATTCTCGGCAAGTTCAGGTCTACCCTGCTGATTGTAGATTTCTGCGGTCTCTTTACGCTGTTTTACTAACTTTTGAATAAGCTTTACAATAGCATCATCGGCAAGGACTTCATGCCCTGCCTCATCTTTTGAAAGGACAACCCCTTCTGCCGTTTTTGCCAGAAGGATTGCCGCCTTAATGCCTCTTAGAGATTCCAAACGGGTCTTCTCTTTGGCAAGCATTGCAGCTTTAATATCCTGTTGGATCTGTTTTTCTAAACTCATAGTATCTCTCCTTATAATTTATTTATCGGGAAGGGTTGACTTAATACACAACTCCTCCATCTGAACCTTATCTATACGGCTTGGAGCATCGAGCATAACATCTCTGCCGTTATTGTTCTTAGGGAATGCTATGTAATCCCTGATTGTTTCTGTACCGCCAAACAGTGCGCAGAAACGGTCAAATCCAAAGGCAATTCCTCCATGAGGAGGAGCACCGTATTTAAATGCATTAATCATAAATCCAAATCTGTAGTCGGCATCCTCCTTTGTGAATCCTAATACCTCAAACATCCTCTCCTGAACCTTTGAGTCATGGATTCTTATTGAACCTCCGCCAACTTCCGTGCCATTGAGGACAAAGTCGTAAGCATTGGCATTCACCTGTTTAAGAAGCTCCACATCGTCTGAATAGAATTTGTCCAAGTCTTCCGGCTTAGGTGCGGTGAACGGGTGGTG
>CAVIKQ010000014.1:5424-20252 GCA_963643305.1 Eggerthellaceae bacterium | reverse complement strand
GTGGTGCATTGCGTAGAATCGCCTGTCTTCTTCATTCCACTCCAACAGAGGAAAATCATATACCCACAACGGTTTGAATACAGAATTGTCTCTTAGTCCCAATCTGTTACCCATCTCTATTCTCAATGTACCGAGTGCAACCTGAGTTTTTGACTTAGGTCCGCTTAGGATAAGGATAAGGTCTCCTGCTTCTGCTCCAATTTCGGCTGCCAACGAGAGTAATTTATTAGGAGTATAAAACTTGTCTATAGAGGATTTTACACTGCCGTCTTTTGCCAATTTAATGTAAACCAGGCCTTTTGCTCCAACCTGAGGGCGTTTTACCCACTCTGTAAGTTCGTCTAACTGCTTGCGTGTATATTCTCCGCAACCTTTAACCACTATTGCTCCTATGTACTCTGCTGTATCGAATACGCTAAAGCCATTCCCCTGCATCTGGTTGGTGATGGTGTTCATCTTCATCTCAAAGCGCATATCCGGCTTGTCCGAGCCGTAATACTCCATTGCATCTGCATACGAGATTCTTGGGAACTGATAGTTCATCTCTTGCCCCAAGACATTCTTAAACAAGTCTTTGGCAAGGCCCTCAAATGTCCTTAAAATATCTTCTCTCTCTATAAAAGACATCTCACAGTCTATCTGTGTAAACTCAGGCTGGCGGTCTGCTCTTAAATCTTCATCTCTAAAGCAGCGCACTATCTGGAAATATTTATCAAAGCCGGCTACCATTAAGAGCTGCTTCTGCTGCTGAGGGCTCTGTGGAAGTGCATAGAACTCTCCCGGATTCATCCTTGACGGAACAACAAAGTCTCTTGCCCCCTCCGGAGTAGATTTTATGAGATACGGGGTCTCAATCTCAAGGAATCCCTCGTTGCTAAGGTATCTCCTTATCTCCTGAGCCATCTTGTGCCTTAACTCTAAGGCTCTTTTAAGAGGCGGTCTTCTAAGATCCAAGTACCTGTACTGCGCCCTCAAATCTTCTCCCCCGTCTGACACCTCTTCGATTGTAAACGGAGGTGTGACAGATGGGTTAAGTATATTTATCTTGCTTAGTTTTATCTCAATGTCTCCGGTTGCAATCTTGTCATTCTTACTCTGTCTTTCAATAACGGTTCCCACAGCCTGAATAACATATTCCCTCCCTATCTTGTCTACAATCTCCTTTACCTCTTTGGTTTCATTCTCATCTGCAACCAACTGAGTTATGCCGTAACGGTCTCTTAAATCGATGAAAGTGAGGCTTCCCATCTTCCTAACTTTCTGCACCCAACCGGCAAGAGTTACGTTCTTGCCAATGTCGCTTTGGCGAAGCTCGCCACAAGTATGTGTTCTGTACATAGTTATATGTTTATAAATCATTAATCCTTTGCTTCTCCCGGCAAAATTCTTCTGTTGTCTGCTCTGAATATCAACATTTTATTTTACCGGCTTTGCAACCTGCAAAGGTACTATAAATTCAATTATCTTCTTAACTGTTTTTTGCTTCCTTACAATTATTGTTAAAGTCCCTGTTATTCAAACTTTATCATATCTGCCAACTGTACAAAATAATCATTAGACCATATATCCAACTCCTTGATATTCTTGATAAATGGTATAACGTCATCTTTTACCTGATTTATATTTGCAGTTGTCAACTTCTCTTTCAACCGCTTTATAAACATATCTTTAGTTACAATCTCATTGTCAAACTGAAAAATGCGTTCTGCCAAATGGCTGAAATCCAATGGCACATTATGACGTACATGTCTTCTATTCTATAGGTATAGGATTGATTATCAGAGCTTTATTTGCTGATTACCAGGTGTTTTTAGAGAATGGGTAACAACCTAGTAACAAGAACATCTGAAATATCTATGGATATTCAGTGCTTACACTTTTGCATTACGGGGCTGATTTGTGCGGATATTTTGGGTTATTTAGGTTCGCAACTTCTGTTTTTCAGCTGGCGAACTTTGAAAAATATCTTGAAAAAATCTGTTGTGGATGACGACAAAGTTGGAGAGGACATATCGGCGCAGTGGAAAAGATTGATTATCTTTGTCTGTTTGAAATATACAAACTTATGAGCCAGACAGATATAACAATCAGTTTCCCATCCGGATTGTTCAAGGATGTTTGCCGGATTATCGAAGCCGCCAGGCAGCGAGTGGCCATCAGCGTAAACAGCGAACTGACGCTGATGTATTGGCATATAGGTGAGCGTATCAACAGAGATATCCTTCACGATAAGAGGGCCGAATACGGCAAAGCAATTGTGTCAACACTGTCAGCACAATTGATAGAACTGTACGGCAAGGATTTCAATTCCAGAAATCTCCATCGAATGATGCAGTTTGCCCGAGAATTCAACGATTTCCAGATTGTGTCAACACTGTCGACACAATTGCCCTGGTCTGCTTTTCTGGAGGTCTTGCCGCTTGAAGATGCCATCGCCCGCGAGTTCTATGTAACGATGGCCGCAACTGAGCGCTGGAGTGTGCGTGAACTTCGTGAGAAGATAGATGGGATGCTCTATGAGCGCACGCTTATCAGCCGTAAACCGAAAGATGTTGTCCGTTCTGAACTCTCTACCGTAAGGCAGGGCGGGGTCATCTCTCCGGAGCTGGTATTCAAAAGTCCATACTTTCTTGACTTCACCGGCCTCAAAGGGTATTACAGTGAGAAGGACTTGGAGGATATGATTATCAGTGGTATGCAGCAGTTCTTGATGGAATTGGGCAGTGGATTCTCTTTTGTGGATCGACAGAAGCGGATGATTCTCGATGGCGAGGATTTCTACTTGGATCTTCTCTTTTACCACAGGAAATTGCACCGACTTGTGGCCATCGACCTTAAGAAAACCAAGTTCAAAGCCGCTTACAAGGGACAGATGGAGCTCTATCTCCGCTGGCTGGACAAATACGAGCGCCAACCTGGGGAGGAAACGCCCCTCGGTCTGCTTCTTTGCGCTGCCGGCAATGACGAGCAGATTCAACTCCTCCAGTTGGGTGACGCCGGCATTCAAGTGTCTCAGTATTATACCGAATTACCTGACAAAGGTCTTCTGAAAACCCAGCTCCAGAAACAAATCGCCCAGGCGAAACTAAGACTGGAGAACAGTAAAGAGGACTAAACAAACACGCCCTGCATCCCTGCCGCCTCCATATGAGGGAAGTGAGGGATGCGAGAGAAATGAGGGTGACATCATACCATCGGTCGCCCATTCCGGCGGTATTGCAGTGGATGGAAACGAGGATGACATTCTCTTTGTATTACAAGTGTTTATATTAGTTCGACTTTCAGCCCAAGCCCAAGACGATTCGATATTTCAGAAATCTACGAGAACTTCGTACCGGTGTCTACTTTGGGAAATAATAACATCTAAAAATTATTTTCCGTATCTACTTTTGGAAGCTGGCACATTAGGGAAAGTCTCCGGCACAAATTTTAGGGGCATAAAGTTGGATAATGTGAATTTACGAGGCTAAAGTATATAGGAAAGTGTGAAATATTTTAAATTTTAGTGCCGGATTATGTGAGATTTGTAACTTAATCGTCTGAAACACAGGGGATTACACTGTAAGCTCCTGCATTATTTCTGCTACGGTCTCTATCTTGGTAACAAGGTTTGATGCCTGCCCTATCTCCAACTCCCCGTTATCCAAATCTCCCTCAAAGATACCGAGCTTTGCCCTGCCTTTGCCAAGCAACTCTTTAAGCTGTTCTGCCGTTGCTCCAGACTGTTCTGCCTCCATTACAGCGGTTGTGAAACCACCGGGAGCAAGACGAGCCGGGGCAAGTTGTTTTAACAAAAGTTTTGTAGCTCCCTCCGGCAATCCAAGGCAATGCTTTTTAAATGCCTCATGTGCCGAACTCTCTTGGCTTAGAGCAAACCGTGTTCCTATCTGAACCCCCTCTGCCCCAAGAATATGGGCTGCCTCTATCTGACATTTGAGGGCTATACCTCCTGCCGCAATAAGTGGCAGTGAGGTTGCTTTTCTTACGGCAGGTACAAGACAGAGTGTTGTTGTCTCCTCCTTTCCGTCATGCCCTCCGGCTTCAAAGCCCTCGGCAACAACTGCATCTACCCCTGCCTCTTCACATTTACGGGCAAATATGGAGTTTGAGACAACATGCGCCACAGTTATGCCATGCCCTTTGAGGAACGGAGTCCATTTCTTTGGGCTGCCTGCAGATGTAAATACAATTTTTACCCCCTCATCTACAAGAATCTGCATAAGGTCATCCATCTGGGGATAGAGAAGCGGTACATTTACTCCAAACGGCAGGTTGCCAAGCGTTTGTTTGCACATGCTAATGTGGTGGACTAAATTGTCGGGATGCATAGAACCTGCTCCTAAAAGGCCTAAACCTCCGTTAAGACTAACCGCAGACGCCAAACGCCATCCGCTGCACCAGACCATTCCTCCGGCAATTATTGGATATTTTATTCCAAAGAGTTCACATATTCTGTTGTCTTTCATTCTATCTCTTTTTAAAAGTTTTATACTTATGACAGTTAACATTGGTGTTACATATCCTAATCGTTACAATCATTAGAAACAGTTATGAACGACTTGCTAATCAGCGAAACAGCGATTGCCAAAAGTAGCTTATTGGAAACGGCGTCTGTTGAAGGACCGTTAGGATGCAAAGCATACTAAAAGGGACGACTTAGCCGTTTCAAGCTACTTGTAGGCAAAAGCAGCTGAATAGCATGGAGAGAGAAACTGTTTCTAATATTGTATGCATACTAGTGTACCATAATAATGACAAATATTTTATTCTTTTTTGCGGGCAATAAACATATACGCAACTCCTCCAATAAACAACAGCCACAGCAGTCCCGATGTTATCTTAGACCATACCTCCCCTTTTGAGAAAGAGTCCGGAGCAAATTCGAATATGATACTCCACTCTCCGGCAGGAAGCTCAGCCCCTCTCAATATCCAGTTAGCCCTAAATATATTCAGTTCATCCTTTTTATTACCGTTGCCGTCTGCAATCCACGCTCTCCATCCCGGACTATAATACACCTCACTGAACAATGCCGTTGCAACTTGCGGGGTTGAGTATTTATAAACCAATCTGTTAGGAGAGTAGGACACCAACTCTATTGATCCCCCTAAAGGATTACCTGTAGAATCCGTTGCATAAGCAGCTCCTATCTCCTTAACGTATGGGAACTGCATCTTGTTTACAACGGCTGTTGTTGCCGGATCTATGGTCTGTAGAGTCTCCATCTCCTGCGGAGCAGAGGTTACTGTTTTAACCTCCTGTACAAACCATGCGTTTCCAAGGGCATGAGGATTAACTATTGGCGGAATATTCCCATCTTTTACAATATATTTGGTATTCAGCATGCTAAGAACAGGGTAATAGCTTAACGTATCTGGCAGATACCCCTCCCTGATTGCTGCCGTTATCTCTTTGTCTAACAACGGCATCTCCTTAGCAAGAGAGTTCTCTATAAGATCTTGATAACGTTGCAGCTTGGCCGCGCTATATCCACCAATTGTTTTATGGAAATAGCTGATATAAGCATCGTTAAATGTATTTACCGAGAGGTCTAACACCCTGTAGTCCGGGTCTTTATCCATTAATATATGCTTGTCTGCCGGTCTCTGCATAAAGATGCTTGTAAACCTGCTCTTTGTTACAAAATGCGAATCGTTGAGATAACGTTTGTCTACACTCCACAAATCTACCAATACCAACATCGTAAGGAGTACAGTTGCGGCAACAGGTTTTAGTTTCCTGATATATCCAAACCAAAGAACTGCCGCACCGGCAATTATAAAGAGCAGAGATCTAAAGGCGTCTGACTTTAGAAGTGCTATTCTGTCCTCTACCACAGAAGCCATAATCTGTGGCGGCAGCTGAGCCTCTGCCTCCATCATAAAACCTCCGGCAATAGATGGGATGAGTGCTGCCAACAGACAAAAACCTCCTGTAATTCCAAGAGCTGCAACTATGGCGTTCCTTATATGTTTCCTGTTTGAGGGCTGAGGGTTATTAAGGACGTAGTTAACAGCCAAGACTGCCAATATCGGGATGGTTATCTGTAATATTGTTATAATCATAGAGACTGTCCTGAACTTGCTGTACATTGGAGCATAGTTGAAGAAGAGTTCGGAAGCAGGCATAAAGTGATACCCCCAGCCAAGGAGAAGCGCCAACAACGAGACACCGCCTATCCACCATTTTATTCCCCCCTTTAATACAAAAAATCCAAGCACAAACAGGAATATGCTGATTGCTCCCATATACATTGGGCCGGCAGTGAATGGTTGAGGGCCCCAATATTGAGAGAAATATTGCAGCGTTTGCGGATCGTAGCCGTTGTTTACCAAGAATTTGTATGTGTTTGAATCTGTATTCAACGGTTTTGAAACACCCCCTTTATAATTGGGGATAAGGAGATTGGCTGTTTCATCTATTCCGTATGACCATTGTGTTGCATAAGCAAGGTCTAACCCTTTGCGTGTCTTGTGAACCGGTTCTGCCATTGAGGCATCATCGTCTGACGGCACAGCATCTGCCAATTCCGAGCCCCCTCTCATTGTATGTTGGGCATATTCATATGTTGGCAACAGATGGTTTATGTTTGTTGCAATACCCAACAGTCCTCCAACAAGAAGCATTATAGATACCTTTATGAAACGGGGTAAAACCTTATCTTTTATTGCTGCGCAAAGTTGCCATATTGCATACCCTAAGATAATGAATGCCAAATAGTATGTAATCTGCGGATGGTTGGCCTTTATCTGAAAACTGAGAGCAAAAGCAAAGCAGAGCGAACCCCATGCCCCACACTTTCTGTAAGCATATACCACAGATGCCAATACCCACGGCATAAAGGCTATTGCAACCATTTTTGAGTTGTGACCTACCTGAATTATCTGCATATTGTAAGAGCAGAATGTTATAGCAATCGCCCCTAAAAAAGCCAACCAGTAGTTTACCCCAAATGCCAAAAAGAGCAAGAAACCCCCAACAAGACTTATAAGCAGATAGCTCGCAGGACGTTCCCCGGTAAAGAACAGATTATAAACGGGTTGCGTATAGTCCCCTTGGTAAATGACAGAGATGGAGGTTGCAGGCATCCCCCCAAACATAGAGTTGGTCCACAACGCCCTCTCCTCCGGATGCTCGTTATTATATGTTACTATCTCATTAGACATCCCCCGCCAGCTGGAAATATCGGACTGATTAACAACCTTTCCTGTAAGCACTTGCGGTGCATACGCATACGCAATTACTACAAACGCCAATATACACAGCAGGTATGGCAGAATCTTCTTAAAACAATTTTTATCCATTATTTTTATTATAAATTTTACTTTCTCTACTCTTCAAAATAGCCAATCCTTATTTTCTAACTCATAATCAGAACCAGTTTCTCTCTCCGTATCAATCAACTGCTTTTGCTTACTCTATCTACATTCTTTACCTTCTCTACTCTTTCAAATAGCCAACGCCAAAGCTTTTCTATAAACTATTAACGGTGGCATCTAACAACCTTGCATAATCTGCCGCAAGCGAACGTCTCGAATATTTTAAGATAGAGGTTGACTCTGCCATTACAGCAGCGGTTGCTGTAGTCTTGGCATCACCCTCTCCACTGTTCTGTAGCTCTTTAGCAGAACCGTTTAAAAACAACCCGTACAGCTCATCTATTGCACCCCTTATTCCTGCCCTATCTTCAAAATCAACAATTCTGCCGCTTCCCGTTTCTGCCAAAGCCCTCCCCAAGTCTCCGGTTACAGGCCCAAATGCCAATATTCCTCTTCCCGATGCAATATATTCAAAGAATTTGCCGGTAAGAATTGCGGCAGCCTCAGGCTCCTTTCTTAATGGCAGCAACAGCACATCTGCCGATTTCTGCCAGGCAATGGTCTCCAAATGAGACATATAACCCATATTCACAGTATTGGCAGCAAGCCCTGCCCCCTCTATGCTCCTTATTACAGAATCATCTACCTTTCCTATAAGCCGTATCCTTAACCTGCGGGCAAACTCCATATCTGTTGCGGCCTTCTCTTTAAGCACACTCCAAAGTTTATCCGGATTGCCGTTATCTACAAAAATTCCCGTATGAGTTAACACAAACGGCCTCTCCTTTTCTGCCGTAACCGGCTCTTTTGCAGGCATTACCGTTTCAAAATCTGCCGGATCATAGCCGTTTGTAATAATCTCAACAGGAGTTGATGTTCTGTTTTTAAAATCCGCCTGCATCTTGGAGGAAACTACAACCACCCTCTTAGCCTCATCCAACACACTCTGTTCTAACCGTTTATGCGTATTCAAAGCATGTTTGCCAAGATTAAGATGCTTAAAATAAAAGATTTCTGTCCAAGGATCCCTGAAATCTGCTACCCACGGCAGACCTGTCCTTTGGCTTAATCCTTTGGCTATAAGGTGCATGGAGTGTGGAGGTCCTGTACTTATAATTGCATCAACAGGATGCTCCTTTAGATATTTGCACAGGAATCCAATACTTGGCCTTATCCAAAAACATCTTGGATCCGGTATAAAGAAACTGCCTCTTACCCAGAGGCTTAGTTTCTTTGTAAATGATTTGTTGTCAGAAGAGTCCGATATTGTATTGGCCTTTATCTCCCTCTTGCCCGTTAGCAGTTTGTAGAATCCGTACGGTTCCCAAATCTTTCTCTTAATTATCTCTGTTCCCGGCAGTATGTCTGCCGCAAGGGTCTCATCCGTAGAGTTATTATCGGGATTAAGAGGGGTATAGATAACCGGCTCCCAACCGTTTTCCGGCAGGTATTTAGAAAATTTAAGCCATCTCTGCACCCCCGAACCTCCTGCCGGCGGCCAATAGTATGTAATTATTAAGACCCTCTTCATTAACAATCTACAAACATTTTATAATTATTTGTCTTTTACTATCCAATTGTCATACAGAACCTTAGCAGCCTCTCTGTGAATACTCATAAAATTATGGTCTCTTCTTCCGTTGCAGCCGTTGGTCATAATGACAAGCCCCCAGTTCTCTTCCGGTTGCCAGAACATTGCGGTAAGCACGCCATAAGCCCCCCCTGTATGCCCTTTCATTAGCACACCATCTATAAGCTGTTTTGTAGTCCTTATTGCAAAGCCGTATGAATCACCCTCATCTGTAGGGTAGGCTAACTCGCTCTGCATCATATCTGCCGAACTCTCCTCTATGATTCTTACAGGCTCTCCGTTGTTGTATGCCAACCCTTTATGCATGTGAATCATCATAACCTTTGCCAATCCTACCGGAGAAAGTTTCATACCGCCTGTAGGGGAGAAGAGTGGGGTTGAGAATCCAAACTCGTAGTTTGCTATCTGGTCTCTTTTTGGTGCATATGCCTCCGGAGACGGGATAAACTTGTCATTTACAGAGTCATACTCGTAAAGTGTTACGAATTTGGTTGAATCCAATGCCGCAACCTCATATCCACCCTCTACCCCAATTGGTTTAAGTATGTGATTTACAATATATTTATCAAAACGCTCTCCACTAACCCTCTCTAATATTGTACCCATCATATTATAGTTAAGGTTACAGTATTCATACGCTGTTCCCGGCTCATAATCGTTGTATGCCTTGGTGTACGTTTCGTTAACAGCAGGGTTAAGAATATTTATAACGCCCGGCTGATAGTAACCCTCTGAATCATTTATAGATGATGTATGTGAGAGCAACATCGCAACTGTAATAGGGGTATTAGGGTATTTTGGATTCCTTATAGGATAACCTACAAGTTCCGATACATCCTCATCCAACTTAATCTTGCCCTGCTCTACCATCTGCATTATGCCGGTGGCTGTAAATGATTTTGATATAGAAGCTATCCTGAACAAGTCATCTGACTCCAACGGTTGGTTCTTCTCTATATCCTTTAGACCGAATGCTTTGCAATAGACAATACTTGTGTCTTTTACTACAGCTACAGCCAAGCTTACAGCCTTGTTGTCCTGCATTACCTTTTCGATATCCTGTTCAGTTTTAGCCTCTTTGCTTTGAGTGCAGCTCAATACCGGAACAATCATAGCCGCAGCTGCCATAGATAAAAATAGTCTTCTCATAATTGTATATTTAGTTAAATTCTCATTCTCCGTTCTAACAATATTTATAACCCCAATTTGCTTTTTAAGCCTCTCAGGGCATCAAAGGCATCTAACGGTGTCATATTATTTATATCCAACTTAACAAGGTCATTTTTAAGATCTGACAGCAGCGGGTCATCTAACTGGTAGAACGACAATTGCAGACCGTCATCCTTAAACTTGCGCCCCCTTTTCCTTGCTCTTTTACCCTCTCTGTATCCTCTCTCTGTTTCGGTACTGCCGCTATCCTCCCCACATGAACTCTGTGACACTGACTTGTTGGCAAGCGGAGCAGAATCATCTGCCCTCTCCAACCGGTGCAGCATTCTCTCTGCCGATTCTACAACACTTTTTGGCATGCCGGCCATCCTTGCAACATGAATACCAAAGCTATGAGCAACTCCTCCGGGTGCCAACTTCCTAAGGAACAATACTTTATTCCCAACCTCCTTAACCGAGATATGCCAGTTCCTAACTCTTGGGTATAGCTCCTCCAACTCGTTAAGCTCATGGTAATGAGTGGCAAAAAGAGTCTTGGGCTTCATGCCGCATTGGTGCAGGTATTCAACTATAGCCCAAGCTATTGACATACCGTCAAAGGTGCTCGTACCTCTGCCTATCTCATCTAAAAGCACTAAAGAGCGGTTAGATATATTATGGAGGATTGTAGCTGTCTCTGTCATCTCAACCATAAAGGTAGACTCTCCGCGAGAGATATTGTCAGATGCCCCTACTCTTGTAAAAATCTTGTCTGTTATTCCAATCGTTGCAGCTTTTGCCGGCACAAACGAGCCTATCTGCGCCATTAGTACAATAAGTGCGGTCTGCCTTAAAAGGGCAGATTTACCTGCCATGTTAGGGCCTGTAAGAATTATTATCTGCTCATCATCTGAATTCAAATGCAGGGAATTTGGCACATACTCCTCCCCTGGCTTCATAAGGGTCTCAATAACAGGGTGTCTGCCATCTGTAATATCTATCCCAAATGAATCATTCATCTGAGGCTTGCAGTATCTGTTGCTTATTGCCAATGCTGCAAATGATGAGAGCACATCTACCTTGGCCACTATCCTGCTCACAGCCTGAATTGCAGGTATATTCTTTTGAACTTCTGCTACAATCTGCTGATATATACGTTGTTCTATTAAAGCTATCTTCTCTTCTGCACCAAATATCTTCTCCTCATACTCCTTTAGCTCCTGCGTTATGTAACGCTCTGCATTAACAAGCGTCTGCTTTCTTATCCATTCGGGAGGAACCTTATCTTTATGGGTATTTCTTACCTCAAGGTAGTAGCCGAATACATTGTTGTAGCTAATCTTTAGCGATGGTATTCCTGTTCTCTCTATCTCCCTCTCCTGAAGCTGCAACAGATAATCCTTGCCATGCCCGGCTATCTGCCTCAACTCGTCAAGCTCTTTGTCTACCCCATCTGCAATAATATCCCCTTTGCCAAACAGCGGTGCAGGGTCTGCCAACAGATGTGTCTCTATAAAATCCTGCAACTCAGTGAACAGTACTAAGCCATCTTGCAATCTACCCATAGCAGCTACAGATGCAGCATCTGCAACACTGTTAATCTCCCCTTTTAATGCCTTTATCAGTTGCTTTATAGGAGCCAGCTGTTTAAGCCCGCGTTTAAGCTGGTTAAGCTCCCTTGGCATAATCTTGCCTGCGGCAGCACGTGATATTATCCTCTCTAAATCTCCTACATTCCCAAGCAACTCCCTAAGCTCGTCTAACCTGCAAGAATCGTTATAAAACGCCTCAACAGCCGCATGACGCTCCCTTATCTCCTCCAACTCCTTTACCGGCAGGGATAGCCAGTTCCTTAACAACCTGGCTCCCAAAGGACAACATGTATTATCAATCACCTGCAACAGCGATACCCCATCCGGAGCTGCCGAAGCAAACAACTCCAAATTTCTAACGGTAAACCTGTCTAACCACACATACCTGTCTCTCTCTATCCGCTGAATTGAGCAGAGCTGACTTACGCTTTTATTATGATTCTGCTCTAAATAGAAAAGGATTGCTCCTGCCGCCGTAATTGCTATGCTCATCCCATCAACACCAAACCCCTTTAACGAAGCTAAAGAGAACTGCTCCTTAAGTTTATCCTCGCAAGCCTGGCTCGCAAAAGCCCACTCATCCATATAGGAGAGGTAATATTTATCCCCAAACCGCTCTCTAAAGCCATCCCTATACCCCTTCTGAATTACCACCTCCTTGGGAGACATAGAGGAGAGGAGCATATCAATATAATCCAAATCTCCCTCGGCAACCCTAAATGTTCCTGTTGAAATATCGAGAAACGCTATGCCCCCCTTTTTCCCATCAAAAGAGGCCGCACAGAGATAGTTGTTCTCTTTCTGCTCCAATAACCGGTCTGAATAGGCAATACCCGGAGTAACCAACTCTGTAATACCCCTTTTTACTATCTTTTTAGTAAGTTTTGGATCCTCCAACTGGTCACACACTGCCACCTTAAATCCGCTCCTCACCAATTTAGGCAGATAGTTATCCAAAGCGTGATGCGGAAAGCCGGCCAGCTCAACAAACTGAGCCGTTCCGTTTGCCCTTTTTGTAAGCACAATCCCCAAAACCCTGCTCGCCGTAACTGCATCCTCTCCAAAGGTCTCATAAAAATCGCCAACCCTAAAAAGCAGCAACGCATCGGGATGTTCAGCCTTAACCTTAAAGTACTGGCGCATCAGCGGAGTCTCAACAATCTTTGAATTTTCGCCCATTCTTCTACCATATTTTGCTTCCCCACAAAAATACTCATTTCTCCCCTAACTTCCTTGTCTCCGCCCCAAATTCCCTCACAAAATAGCGCCCAAATAACAATCGCCTCCTATACTATCAGTCTGTTCTGTACCGGCACAACGCCATACGCCATATCATCTGTTCACAAGCATAAAGAAGTGCGACACAGGTCCATGCCCCGTACCCACACTACCATCCTTTGCAGCCGCAATAATTGCGCTGTTTATGTAATCTTTTGCCTTGTCGGCAGCATCATTAAGAGAGAACCCCCTGGCAAGAAAGGAGGCAAAAGCAGATGACATAGTACACCCCGTTCCATGTGTATTCCGTGTGTTAATCCTCCTCGAATCCAAATGCAGAGTCTCGCCCGTTTGCGCATTGTAGAAAATATCCACCAACCGCTCCTCTGTAAGATGCCCTGCCTTTAAAAGCACAGAGACCTTATTATTAGACCCTTGGGCAGACGCCAATGAGGTAAGAGCCTCAGACAGCTCCTCTGCCGCAGATGCCAACTCTCTCTGCCTGTCTAATTTACGGCCAATCAGAATCTCTGCCTCCGGAATATTTGGAGTAATGACCGTAGCAAGCGGAAGCAACCTCTCCTTTAGCGCAGAAACAGCATCCTCATTAATAAGTCTGTCTCCCGATGTTGCAACCATCACCGGGTCTATAACCAAATTCCCTACCTTATACTTTAGCAGCTCGTCTCGTACAGCCTCTATAACCTCAACACTGTGAAGCATCCCTATCTTAATTGCATCAGCCCCTATATCATCCAAAACCGCCTCTATCTGCCCCGTTACAATATTTATAGGCAATGGGAACAGATCCCTAACCCCAACTGTATTCTGAACAGTAACAGCCGTTATTGCAGAGGCTGCATATGAACCAGTGGCAGAGATAGCCTTTATATCTGCCTGAATACCGGCACCTCCCCCCGAATCACTGCCGGCAATCGTTAACACTCTTGCTATTTTCATCTGTTGTTCTCCCCCTTATTTTTCTACAAAATGATTATACCCCTTAAATGTCTCATTGAGCCTAACCCCATTATTCATCCATAAAATAGAGGGTTTACACCTCTCCTGTACAGGTGTTATACGCCCAATCTCATGCACCTCCGTACCCGTCAGACTCTTTACACGGGTCTTTACGGTATCTAACTCATTCTCCTCTACAGTAAAGAGCAGTTCATAATCCTCTCCTCCCGATATTGCCAGCTCTTTAAGATAGTGCTCCCCTTTATTGCCAAAGCAGCCTCTAAGTTGATATGATAGAGGAATCTTGTCTATATCTACCCGGGCAGAAACATTGCTCCTCTTTAATATATGCTGCAGGTCCGAACCTATTCCGTCTGAAATATCCATCATTGCATGAACCGCTTCAAAACGGCTAAGCGCTACCCCCTCATTGAGCCTTGGCTTTGGCATATAGTGTCTGTCCAACAGATACTTTACATGCGGCTCTTCTGACACAAGTTTATCCAATGCCTCTCTATCTCGCTCTGCAAGAACTATCTGCAATCCTCCTGCCGAATCTCCAAGCGAGCCGGTAACGCAGATTATATCATCTGCACAAGCCGTAGAGCGCATCTTTGCCCTCCCATGATTCACCTCCCCAATAACACCTACATTTATAACAAGGTCTCGCAAAGACTTGGTGGTATCGCCCCCTAAAAGAGGCACATTAAACTCCCTGCTTATTGCAAGGTAACCGTTCATAAACTCATCTAAATAGTCTAATGTCACATCCGGAGGGACTGCAATAGAGAGAAATGTACCTTTGGCAACACCCCCCATTGCCGCAATATCGCTAAGGTTAACTGCAACGCTCTTGTATCCAAGTTCGTATGCCGATACCTTTCCTCTAATAAAATGGATTCCCTCTGCAAGCAGATCTGTGGTAAAGAGAGAGTCTGTTGCGCCATCTTTAGGAAAGACAGCGCAATCATCCCCTATTCCTATCTCGTTATTATGCAG
>CAVIKQ010000014.1:1963-5414 GCA_963643305.1 Eggerthellaceae bacterium | reverse complement strand
GGACCGAACTTATTGGCAAAGCTCTCAATAAATCCAAACTCCCCTATCTCTTTTAAACTTTTCAACTCTTTAATATTTTACTAAAAAATCCCCCAATTAAACAGACAGGCATGTCTATAAAAATGAATAAGCAGACATAACCTTCATAATTGACTAAACATGCATGTCCCCGACAATTGCATAAGTATGCATATCCATAGAATTTAAATAAGCATGCATAGCCCTAAAAATTGAATAAAAAGGCATGTATGTAAAATTAGATAAAAAGTGCAAATACAAGGCCTGCGAAGCTGAGCATACCGGAGTTTACTTATGTAAATGAGGATATGCGAAGCAAGTGTAACGCCGTAGTTGCCTTTTTAGCTAATTTTATAAGAGTAGGACCAGAATTCATATTCCAGCACCGTAGCCCTCCCGAAAATCTCCACCAACTCCCTCCTCTGCTCCTCTGTTCTGCTTGCAGCAAGAGTGCAGCAGATATCAAGGTAAATTCTTACGCTTTCATCAAAAAGGTCGCTTGAATAACCATCTATCCACTCTTTATAAGGGTTGCCGGCACAGGATTTAAGCTGTTTGCCCACCTCTGCATAAACCCAGAAGCAGGCCAGATGAGCAACCGCTGCTTTTGCCGCATCGTTTGTGGCAATCAGATTATTCAGAAACTCTGTGTACTCTTTACAAGCGGTACCCATTGTATCATTATCCTTGTGAGACACTGTGTGGGTCTGTAGTTTTTGCCTTAACGTCTGATGAAGCATCTTCTCAAACTCAACTGTCTCATTGTAGAATCTTGTAAAATAATCCTTATATGGAGCCATCTCAGGCATCTCTCTCATTTTAAGCATATTCTCCCCAAACACCTTTAAATACAGGGTGTCTTGAGCAAGGTAATATGTAAATTTTTGGGGCTTCAGAGCCCCTGTTTCAAGCTCTTTGAGAAAGGGCATTGATACTATCTCATTATAGGTGGGGACTATACTGCTCCATGCTATACTCTTCCACGCACTCTTTGCCCCAACGCAACTTTCGAGCAACTCTGCCGTTGCCTTGCCGGGCTCTTTTGCTGCCATTATCTCAGATACAACCGCTATAGCATCTGCTCCGGCATTCATTATCTCCGAGGCATTGTCTTTATGGATTCCACCTATGGCAACCACAGGATGCTTGGAGAATGATGCTACCATAGAGAGACCGTCTATGCCAAATCCTTCATTGGTGTCTCTCTTTGTAGGGGTTCTGAATACCGGAGAAACTGCAATATAGTCTATATCATAGCTGTTTGCATCTACTGCCTGCTCCAATGTCTCAACAGAGAGCCCTATAATCTTTGACGGTCCCAAGATTCGTCGTGCTTCATCTACAGAGCTGTCTGACTGCCCTACATGTATCCCCTCTGCATCTGCGGCAAGGGCAACATCTATCCTGTCGTTTATGATAAGTGGCACATTGTACTGTTTAAGCATTCTGTGAAGTCTCTTTGCAAGGTAGATGAACTCCTCGCTGCTGCAATCCTTTTCTCTGAGCTGCACCATGCTCACTCCGTTTTCAACCGCCTCCAAGACTGTCTGTTCAAGCAGGTTGTCTGCCTTGCATTGACTATCGGGAAGTGTGGTGTCCAAACCAAAGAAATGCCTGTCTGTAACCAAATATAATGGGGTTTTAAACAGCCTGTCTGCCTTCTCTTTTGAGAAATAGTTGTCTGTGGCGTTGTACAGCTCATCCAAGAAGTTTAATTGCAGAGAACCGGGGCCGGCTGATTTTGCGGCAGCGGAATGACCTGCAAGCCCCATAATGAACATTGCATTGGTAGCTGCCTCAAGATAGTTGTTGTTTACGGCGGCAAATGCTCCGGTTATTGCAGAGGCCGTACAGCCTAATCCTGTAACTTTTGTCATCATTGGAGAGCCTATTGGCACCGAATTAACTGTCTCTCCATCTGTTATATAGTCTGTAGCACCGCTTATAGAAACAATTGCGCCTGTAAGTTTGGCCAAACGTTTAGCCCCCTCAACTGCGGCATTGGATGAGGCTGTGCTGTCTACCCCTTTGCTCTTTATCTCCTCTCCTCTGCCAACTGCAACCTTCTCCCCCTTTTGTGCAAGATGTTTTGAATAGGCCTGCTCCAAGACCATAATCTCTGAACCGTTTCCTCTTATTATGGTTGGCATACATTGGCTCATTATGCGTACACAGGTTTCTGTCCTGTATATGGTTGCTCCTGCTCCAACGGGGTCTAATACTACGGGGATGCCTCTGCTCACGGCATTTTTCCCCGCTATTATCATGGCATCTACCCAATCGGGATTAAGTGTTCCTATGTTTATTACCAACGCTCCTGCAATTGAGCTCATCTCTACCATCTCCTCCTTTGCATGAGCCATAACAGGAGAGGCCCCAATTGCAAGCAGTGCGTTTGCAGTATTGTTCATTACCACAAAATTGGTAATGTTATGTACCAACGGGGCAATCTCCTTTATCTTTAAAAGGTCTCTTTTTAAAGCATTTTTATTCATATTCACAGATTTAAAAGTATTATAAATCGGAGCCTGTTTTTTATTGTAATCTGCAAATGTATATAAAATTCTATCCAAAAATAGAGCTGAACATAACTATTAATATTACCACCGGTGCCACAAATCTTATAGAAAAATATGTGACATTCAAAAACCATCTCCTAATCTTTAGGGTATTGCCGTTTGTAAGCTCATCCATCACGTCGGAACGTTTCATACGCCATCCCACAAAAATGACAATCAGCAGCCCCCCTATTGTCATCAGATAATCAGCCGAAACCTTGTCAAACAGACTAAAGATTGTAAGCCCGAATATCTTGAAATCTGAGAGTACCCCTTGAGAGAGGCAGCAGAGAAATGACAATACTACTATTCCCGATAAAGAGACCATAACCGCTTTGGTCCTTTTAAACTTCAACTCCTCTACAAAGAATGCTACTATTATCTCCAAGACTGAGATAGAGGAGGTGATTGCCGCTAAAAACAGGGAGATAAAGAACAGAATGGCAATTATGCTACCTAAAGGCATCTGGGCAAATACTCCCGGAAGGGTAACAAACACAAGCCCGGCCCCTTCTGATGGGGAGATGCCAAACGAGAATACTGCCGGCATAATGGCCACGCCGGCTATAATGGCAAAAAGGGTATCGGCAAGAGCTGTTGAGGCAGATAATGAGATTATATTCTCATGCTTCTTTACATACGACCCGTATGTTAGGATACAGCACATTCCCAAACTGAGAGAGAAGAAGGACTGTCCAAGTGCAGCTAACATGGTCTTTGACGTAACTTGCGAAAAATCGGGATAGAACAGGAATTTTAATCCCGATGCAGAATTAGGCAGCGTTACAGATCTGATTGCTATGAGTATCACCATTAGAAAGAGTACCGGCATCATTATCTTGGAATATTTTTCAATCCCCTTCTCAACACCGGCC
>CAVIKQ010000014.1:0-1953 GCA_963643305.1 Eggerthellaceae bacterium | reverse complement strand
TTACAATAACTCCTGTTAACAGGAGAAATATAAGCATGTAGACTACAGGCTCAAAATTAGATGAAACAGACTTGGTAAAGAGACTGTTAAGCGCATTCGTATCTGCTGTATTGAATGAAAATGTAAAGGCTTTGCACATATAGTCTATTGTCCAGCCACCCACAACAGAGTAAAATGAGAGTATCGTTGTTGCCCCAATAACCCCAATTATGCCAATAATGTTCCACTTGCTGTTTGGAGCTAATTTATTCAGTGCTCCAAATGCATTTGCCTGCGCGCGTCTGCCCACAAGAAACTCTGAATACATTATAGGCAGACAGAGAAAAATTACAAAGAAAAGGTAGATTAGTATAAATGCGGCTCCTCCATTGGTCCCTACAAGATAGGGGAACCTCCACATGTTGCCAAGTCCTACTGCAGACCCGGTCATGGCAACAAGAATTCCAAACTTGCTGCCAAAATTGCCTCTTTCCATAGTTTAATATATTATTTAATAATTCCTTTTAAAGGTTAGTTCCTTTGAAAGCGACGTGTATTGCAAAGATGAGTGTCTTGCAAAGCCGTGCCCCCTGCAAAAATTAAATCCTTTCAAAGACCTCAAATTCAAAGTACAGGTTATTCTCCTCGTCATAAAACCTTTCGCTTCTGCTTGCAATCTGCCATTTATTGGGGAGGATGTTAGGAAAATAGGTATCTGCATCTTTGGCTTCGGCCTCTATTTTAGTTATATACAGCCTGTCTGCATAAGGGAAAAACTGCCTGTAAATCTCCCCCCCTCCCATAACAAAATACTCCTCCTTAGAACCCTTTGCAATCTTTACAGCCTCCTCTATAGAGTGTTCTACCCTAAATGATGTTCCGCTCTCAGGTTTAATTACAGGGGTTGGGATATTGCCCCTTGTAAGTACTATATTCTCCCTTTTGGGAAGCGGCCTGCCAATGGATTCGTATGTTTTTCTCCCCATTATTACAGGATGCCCCTCTGTTACACTCTTGAAATATTTTAAATCTTTAGAAATATGCCACAACAGGTTGTTGTTGCGCCCTATGGCATTATTCAAATCTGTGGCAACTATAATAGAAAGCATATCTTTTTAAATTAGTCAAACTGTTAAACATAAACGCTCCCTCCTGTTAAACTACACCGCTATAGGGGCCTTTATAGAGGGATACGGGTCATAGTCTACCAACTTAAAATCCGTATATTCAAAATCGAAAATAGATTTATGATTCCCCTCTATAATCATCTTTGGCAGGGCACGTGGGGTTCTACTTAGCTGTTCTTTAACCTGCTCAAAATGATTAAGATAAATATGCGTATCCCCAAGAGTGTGCACAAAATCTCCCGCTTGCAGATTTAATACCTTGGCAATCATCATGGTAAATAGGGCATACGATGCTATATTAAACGGTACTCCCAAAAAGGTATCTGCACTCCTTTGATATAATTGGCAGGAGAGTCTGCCGTTTGCAATATAAAACTGAAACAGGGAATGACACGGAGGTAGCGCCATCTTGTCTATCTCTCCTACATTCCAGGCAGAGATGATATGCCTTCTTGAGTTGGGATTGTTTTTCAGCTGTTCCATAAGTTCAGACAACTGGTCTATCTCCTTTCCCTCTGCTGTTTTCCACCTACGCCACTGAGCGCCGTAAACAGGCCCTAACTCCCCATCTTTATCTGCCCATTCATCCCAAATAGTAACTCCGTAATCATTAAGATATTTGATATTGGTATCCCCTTTAATAAACCATAGAAGTTCATAGATAATAGACTTTAGATGCAGTTTCTTTGTTGTAAGCAACGGGAATCCTTCACTGAGGTCAAACCGCATCTGATGCCCGAATATGCTTTTTGTTCCCACTCCGGTACGATCCTCCTTTACCGCACCTTCATCCATTATCTTTTTTAAAAGATCTAAATATTGTTTCATCTGCCATACTGTTGTATCC
>CAVIKQ010000013.1:16327-23340 GCA_963643305.1 Eggerthellaceae bacterium | reverse complement strand
CTGCCATGCTCCTCATCTCCCCTTGGCTTGCGGGAGGTTGCAGAGATGGAGAACTCCAAAAACGGAAATTTCTGCAACAGATGCCTTACTATGGTACTTTTGCCAGATCCGGAGGGAGCGCAAAAAATGATAACCTTGTTATTATTGCCGCTTTTTGTCATTACTTCTAAAATTTGCCCAAAATTATAAAAATTATCCCTACTTTTGCACGGGTTTTGAGCAACATACAACGCCAATCCCAATACAGCAAGTTCATTAGAATTTTTTAACATATTTAATACACGTATAATATGGTTTCTTACAAAGAATTAGGCCTGGTAAACAGCAGGGAGTTGTTTGCCAAGGCAGTTAAAGGCGGATACGCAATTCCGGCATTCAACTTTAACAACATGGAGCAGATGCAAGCTATTGTTCAAGCTGCAGTAGAGACAAAATCACCGGTTATTCTTCAGGTATCAAGTGGCGCAAGAAAGTACGCAAACCAGACAATTTTAAGATATATGGCTCAAGGTGCGGTTGAATATGCAAAAGAGTTGGGCTGTAATGTTCCAATAGTTCTTCACTTAGACCATGGCGATTCATTTGAACTTTGCAAATCTTGCATTGAGATGGGCTTCTCATCTGTTATGATAGATGGTTCGCACCTTCCATACGACGAAAACGTTGCACTAACAAAGAAAGTTGTAGAATACGCACACCAATACGATGTTACAGTAGAGGGAGAACTTGGAGTTCTTGCAGGTGTAGAGGATGAAGTTTCTGCCGAGCATCACACATATACAGAACCAGATCAAGTAGAAGATTTTGTTAAGAAAACCGGAGTAGATTCATTGGCCATCTCCATAGGAACCTCTCACGGTGCTTACAAATTCAAACCAGGGCAGAAACCTCAAATCCGTTTGGATATTCTTCATGAGATTGAGCAGAGAATACCCGGATTCCCTATAGTACTTCACGGCTCTTCAAGCGTTCCTCAAGACATAGTGGCAGAAATTAACCATTATGGCGGCAAACTTAAAGATTCAATTGGAATTCCCGAAGATCAATTACGAGCAGCTTCAAAATCAGCTGTATGCAAAATCAACATAGACTCAGACGGCCGTCTTGCAATGACAGCAGCCATAAGAAAAGTCCTCGTTGAGCATCCCGAAGAGTTTGACCCTCGTAAATATCTCGGTCCTGCAAGGGAGAAGCTGAAACAGCTTTATATGCATAAGATTGTTAATGTATTGGGGTCTGACAACAAAGCGTAAAAGTTGTCTAAAAAGGCAACTGCTGCGTTACGCTTGCCTCATAACTCCTCATTTACGAGAGTAAACTCCGGGTTATTCGGCTTCGCAAGCCTTGCATTTGCACTTTTTATACAACTTTTACAGAGGATAAGACATAAAAGATGTAACTTTAACAGGGCAACTGCTGCGTTACGCTTGCCTCATAACTCCTCATTTACAAGAGTAAACTCCGGGTTATTCGGCTTCGCGAGCCTTGCATTTGCACTTTTTATACAACTTTTACAGAGGATAAGACATAAAAAGTTTGGAGAGTTAATCTTCAAACTTTTTTTTATTTGTGCAGTTTGCCATACCTTTGCGTACGCAAAAAAAACAGATGATTTGCAGGGGTGCAAAACATAAGGATTAGAAGTGTATGAAACAGAAGATTAAGGCTGTCTTTTTTGACATAGACGGCACATTGGTGAGCTTTAACACTCATTCGGTGCCGCAGAGCACTAAAGATGCCATAAAACAGTTGAGGGAGAGTGGGGTAAAGGCATTTGTAGCCACAGGCCGGATGTTGGTAATGACCAATGTACTAAACGATATTGAGTTTGACGGATTTGTAACCAATAATGGCTCTTACTGCATTGATGAGTACGGCAAGGAGATATTTAAAAATACTGTCCCAAAGAGTGAATTACAGGCGTTGGCAGAGTGGTTGGAGAGGGAAAAGGTGCCGGTTTCATTTATGTGCAGGAATGAGATGTATGTAAACCATTTAGCACCTGTGGTAAAATATATGGCAGACTTGATACATGTTCCCTATCCTGTAGAAAAGCCTGTAAGAGAGATAATAGAAGAGGATGTTTTTCAGCTTTGCGTGTATGACGACGATTCTGTGTTGCAGAAGATTGTAAATGAGGTATTACATGATTGTGAATGGAGCAGATGGACTACTCTGTTTGCAGATGTCAACATAAAAGGGATAAACAAGAGTGTGGGGATAGATGCCATGCTAAAACACTATGGATTTGAACTCAGCAACAGTATGGCATTTGGTGATGGGGGCAATGATATTGCAATGCTCAGACATGCCGGCATAGGGGTGGCAATGGGCAACTCCAATGACACGGTTAAGGCTGCAGCCGATTATGTTACAGATACCGTTGATAACGATGGCGTTATAAAGGCATTAAAACATTTTGGGTTGGTTGCTGTATAACAACTGCCATTTTGACGCATTTAATAAAGCTTGCAGACAGCCTCTCAATTTGGCTTGTATTTTGAGTTTGCTGTTACGCGCGTAAAAAGCGTGTAAAAAAAGGATATCATGAAGAAGAAATTTAAAAAGATTGTAAACGATATGAATAACAACAGTACCGGAGAGGCCTATCTTAAAGAGGAAGCAGCGGTTGAGACAGAGAAGCAGTCTGCAGATAGTGAACAGGAGTTGCCTGTAGATGACAGCGGAGAGGTTGGCAGCAGTGACGGTGAGGAGGCAGATGCCGAGGCTGCTGCAGAATCTGAAGTATCTGAGACCGAAAAAAAACTGTTGGAGGCCGAAAACAAGATAGCTGAGACAAACGACAAATATGTAAGGCTTGCAGCAGAATTTGACAATTACAGAAGAAGGGTGGCAAAGGAGAAATTAGAGCTCATATCAACAGCATCTGAAGATGTTATAAAGGGCATCCTTCCCGTACTCGACGATTGCGGCAGAGCGCTCAAAGTTCTTAAAGAATCAGATGCCCCTGCCTCTGCAATAGAGGGTACGGAGCTTATACTCAATAAATTAACAGCATTCCTCAAGGTAAAAGGCCTTACAATGATAGAGGCAAAAGGCAAGGAGTTCAACACAGACGACATGGAGGCTGTAACCCGGTTCCCTGTTGAAGACAAGGAGCAGAAAGGCAAGGTGATAGATGTAGTGCAGGAGGGGTATATGCTAAACGGTAAAGTTATAAGATTTGCCAAAGTAGTAGTAGGGGCATAATCTTAAAAATATTAATCACGCTTACAAGATGGCAAAAAGAGATTATTATGAGGTGCTTGGTGTAGACAAAACAGCAAGCATCGATGAGATAAAGAAAGCATACAGAAAGCTGGCAATTAAGTATCATCCCGATAAAAATCCGGGAGACAAGGAGGCCGAAGAGAGATTCAAGGAGGCAGCCGAGGCTTACGATGTGCTTAGCAATCCCGATAAGAGACAAAGATACGATCAGTTTGGACATGCAGGGATGAGCGGCGCAGCAGGAGGAGCCGGAGGATTTAGCAGCGGAGGATTCTCCATGGAGGATATTTTCAGCCAGTTCGGAGATATTTTTGGCGGACATTTTGGCGGAGGATTCAGCGGATTCAGTGGCTTTGGAGGTGGCAGGGGACGCAGAGTACAGCGTGGAAGCGACATAAGAATAAGAGTAAGGGTTAACCTCAGCGATATAATGAACGGGGTTGACAAAAAGATAAAGATAAACAAATATGTTTTGTGTCCCGATTGCGGAGGCAAAGGTGCCAAATCAAATGCAGACATAAGAACCTGCGACACATGTCACGGAAGCGGTATTGTAACCAAGGTGGTTAACAGCATGTTTGGCCAGATGCAGACACAGAGCGAATGTCCTCATTGTCATGGAGAGGGTAAAGTGATAACAAACCCATGCCCTCAGTGCCACGGAACAGGATTGGTAAAGGATTCGGAGGAGATTACCTTTAGAATACCGGCCGGAGTTTCAGATGGCATGCAGCTTACAGTACAGGGAAAAGGGAATGCCGCAAGGAATGGAGGCATACCGGGAGACCTGTTGGTTGTGATAGAGGAGGAGAACGATGCCGAGCTGCAGAGAGATGGCAACGACCTCATCTATACACTCTTTGTAAGCATGTCAGATGCAGCCTTGGGAGCAAACGTAGATGTACCGGGAGTAAACGCCAGACTAAGGATAAAGATTCCTGCCGGCACACAATCGGGCAAGATACTAAGATTAAAGGGGAAAGGGATTCCCGATATAAACGGATACGGGAGAGGAGACCTCCTGGTTTATGTTCAGGTGTGGACACCACAGAACCTTACGGCAGAGGAAAAGGCCATATTTGAGAAACTGAAAAATTCGCCAAACTTTAAGCCGGCCCCATCGGGAGAGGAGAAGGATTTCTATAACAGATTAAAGAAACTGTTTAACTAACAGTTGTTTAGGTTCTAAGCTATGATAACTTTAAGAAAAATAGTTACAGTAATTGCCATTTGCCTTTCAGCGAATGGCTTTTCTGTTTATGCTCACGCAGACAATTATCAATTCATCTATCCCCTAAAGATACCTATGAGCCTGTCGGGAGATTACGGAGAGCTTAGAAGCAATCATTTTCATGGGGGAATAGATTTCAGAATAGGAGGAGTAAACGGAGCAGAGATAGTGGCAGCCGCAGACGGCTATGTATCAAGAATTACCGTTAGCGGAAGCGGATATGGCAACGGGCTCTACATTACCCATCCAAACGGTTATGTAACAGTCTACGGACACCTCAACAACTTCTCCAATGCAATAGAGAGCTACGTAAGAGAGCAGCAGTATAAAAACAAAAGCTTCTTTGTAGACCTATACCCTGAACCACAGATGTTTCCGGTAAAACAGGGAGAATATATAGCAAACGGGGGAAACACAGGTTCATCGGGAGGCCCACATCTTCATTTTGAGATAAGAGATACGGCAAATATGCAACTTAATGTATTTGCCCACAACTATATAAGCATAAAAGACAAGGCTGCGCCACAGATAAGGGAGATAAAGTTTTT
The DNA here is from genome assembly GCA_963643305.1 of Eggerthellaceae bacterium. Lineage (GTDB taxonomy): Bacteria > Bacteroidota > Bacteroidia > Bacteroidales > UBA932 > Egerieousia. Next base: position 18,330 of record CAVIKQ010000013.1, on the reverse strand, counting down.
TGGAGTTGATGATTGTTTTCCCTTTATCACAAAGGAGTATATCCCTGCAACAAAAACAGTTTACGTTACGGTAAACGGCAAGAAGAAAAAAAGATCTGAACCTACAGTAACACTGCTCCCAAACAGATTCTATGTTGGAATAGATGCAATAGACAGAATAGACGGTTCGGCAGCAAGATTTGCAGTTGAAAAGTATGAGGTGTTTTTCGACGGAGAGTTAGTCTACAGGTTTACCCTTGGAGATGTTCCGTTTACGCACAACAGATATATAAACTCACTTATAGAGTATTCCCAAAAGGTAAAACACCGCAAGATGATGCTGAAAGCCTATTGTGAACCTGGGAATATCTTAAAAGACAGAATAGAATGCAAGGATGACGGCATCATAACCCTGCCGCAAGATGGTAAAGAGCATATAGTAAAGGTGGTTGTATCTGATTTTTCCGGCAACAGCAGCTATAGAAGTCTGAGGGTGAAACGGGGAAAGGAGTTTTCTGCCGCAGATAGCACTGTGGTAGAGAATATTGCCTACTGGAACATTGCAAATACAATATCTGCATATGGTGCAGACATTATGATACCTGCAGGAGCGCTCTACAACAACGCAGTGGTAAAGGTAGACACTCTAAATGGCAATACCGGCAACTTCTCCCCAATCTGGAGCATAGGAGATGCAAATATTCCCCTACAGATTCCAATAAGTGTTAGAGTGGAGGCTACTGTTCCCGATGAATTAAGGGACAAGGCGCTGCTCTCTGCCGTGTCATCTACAGGAACGCTCGTTGGCGGAGATGGAGAATGGAGAGACGGAGCCATTCATACATCGCTATATTCATTTGGCAACTACACAGTTGCGGTAGATACAATACCGCCTGTTATTCTAACCTCGTTAAAGGATAACGCTGTGGTTACAGGCAATGTACTGTCATTTAAGATAAGGGATAATTTATCGGGAATAAACGATTTTAAGGCAGAGATAGATGGGGAATGGGTACTTTACAGCTGGGATGCAAAGACGGCTACCATGTCTGTAAACCTCAGTAAATGCGGAATAGGGCCTGGACGGCATACAATAGTCGTTACAATCCCATACAACAAAGGCAATATTGGAACACTCACACGAAAATTCAGGAAATAGATTATGTTACCCTCAAAGACTTTATCGGGAAACTCACAATTGAACCTTAAAAAAGGGATTCAGGTTATAGGGCTTATGTCTGGAACTTCATTGGACGGCCTTGATATTTGTGCAGTTGACTTTGCGTACGACAACAAAAAATGGTATTACAAGGTAGTCTGCGCAGAATCTGTAGATTACCCGGCAGACCTAAAGCAGCAGTTGGCCAAGGCACAGCAGATGAGCGCATTTGAATATGCCTATTTAGATTCTCAGTATGGGCATTTCTTGGGGAAAAAGGTAAAGTCTTTTATGCGCAAGTATGGGCTTATACCAAATTTTATTGCTTCTCACGGTTCTACAGTTTTTCATCAGCCGGAAAAGCATTTTACAACCCAGATAGGGAGTGGAGCTGCAATTGCAGCCGAGACAGAGGTAGATACGATATGTGATTTTAGGACTACGGATGTTGCGCTGGGAGGGCAGGGGGCGCCTTTGGTACCGGTAGGGGACCGCGCTCTTTTTGGAGATTATGATTACTGCCTTAATATTGGTGGCTTTTCAAATATCTCATGGGATGGACAAGACGGGGTGCGCCACGCTTTTGATATTTCGCCTGTCAACTATGTCCTAAACAGATATATGCGTGCTATAGGCAAGGAGTATGATGAAGATGGGAAATTAGCTGAATCGGGAAGATGTAATGAGGCATTGTTGCAGCAGCTTAACGCCCTTTCTTACTACTCTTTAAGCGGACCAAAATCTTTGGGGCGCGAGTGGGTGGAGGAGGAGATTTTTCCAATGTTAGACAACTTTAAAGATGAGGAGGGCAAGTCTCTTTCGCTTGCAGACAAGCTCTCTACCTTCTGCCATCATGCGGCATACC
>CAVIKQ010000013.1:10468-16317 GCA_963643305.1 Eggerthellaceae bacterium | reverse complement strand
AGGTGTCGCAAAATGTAAAAAACGGTAAGGTGCTTGTTACGGGGGGTGGAGCATTCAACAAATTCCTTATTAAGCTGATGAGACAATATACTCCGCAAGCCGAGTATGTCTTGCCTGATGCTCTTACCATAAATTTTAAGGAGGCGCTTATATTTGCTTTTCTTGGAGCACTCTATGTTGCAGATCTGCCTAACTGCATGAGCAGTGTTACCGGTGCAAAATTCAGTTGCATTGGAGGTGCTATGTATAAAGGACATAGACGGTAACGCCACGGAAGATGTTTATAAAAAATTTGTTTGTTCAAAAAAAAATAGTACTTTTGCAGTCCCAAAACAGAAAGCAACCTCTTATAAACACAGTAATAGGTGAATTTGTAATGTTGCAATAATAGAAATTAAAGAGAATGGTAGATTTAATAAAAGTTGCAGAAGAGGCATTTGCCGGAGAGAAAAAGAACTATCCCGGTTTCAAACCAGGTGATACTATTACAGTTACCTACAAAATTAAAGAGGGTGACAAAGAGAGACTTCAGAAGTTCCGTGGAGTTGTTATCCAAACCAAAGGACATGGTGCTACAAAGACCTTTACAATCAGAAAGATCTCAAGCGGTGTAGGAGTTGAGAGGATATTCCCATATCAGTCTCCGTTTATCGTTGACATCTCACTCGAAAAGGTTGGTAAGGTAAGAAGAGCTAAACTCTTCTATCTAAGAGCTCTTACCGGTAAAAAAGCTCGTATTAAAGAGAAAACATTTGTTAAAAACGCATAATCAGGATTGCCTTTTGGCTGCCTGAATCGGCCCCGTAGCTCAATTGAATAGAGCATCTGACTACGGATCAGAAGGTTACAGGTTTGAACCCTGTCGGGGTCACATCTTTGTTTAAGTTGCCCAGATGGTGGAATTGGTAGACACGCCACTTTGAGGGGGTGGTGCCGGTTGCGGTGTGCAAGTTCGAGTCTTGTTCTGGGCACTTTTTTTTCCAAATAGCATCTCAATTTACTGCCTAACTTTCACGGTTCGCCAATCCTCACGTACTGATGTACGCTGCGGTTGTCTCACGTTTAGTTAGTTGTAACTTGAGCGCTATTTGAAAAAAACATTGTCACAGTTTTGCATGCTATTTCTTAACAAGCGTCAGCCTTTGCGAAGCAAAGCATGTTTGCGAAAGCAAACTTAAATAAGCGAAGGCCTCTGAGCAATGCTTGTTAAGTTGTATATGAGGCGACTTTTAAGAAAAACGACAGGTAACTTTACAGACATTTATGTCAAAAGCAATTCTTTCTAACTTTCACGGTTCGCCAATCCTCACGTACTAATGTACGCGGCAAACAGATCTCCTTTGTGAAAAGGTTGATTATTATGCAAGTTCTTTGTATCTTCGTAACCCAAACACAATCTATACAACAATGACTGAATTATACAAAAAACAGATTCAAGATACAGATGACCTTATAGAGATTGCAGAACTGTTAACAGCAGATTCTAAATTCAAAGAGGGGATAAAAGAGTACATAGGCAACCCCTACGACTCTGTCGTTGCAAAAACAGGCAAAGCCAAAAACGGACAATTTACAGCACCCATGGCATTTAAAAGCAAGGGGGAGACACTATATCTCTTTGGCAAGGCTATAGACAATAATAACAGCTGTGCAGAAGAGAGGCAGAAAGAGATTCTGGCAGGAGCTGTAGAAAAAGGGTATCTCTCCGGAGTACACCATATCTCATCTAACGGGCTCTTTCTTTCTCTTATAGAATCTGCCGCCCCAAACAATCTTGGCTTTGATATAACATCAGACGCAGAGATAGAGGACAAGGATTTTCTCTTCTCAAAAAGCAGATACCTTGCAATAGTCACTGTAGACGGCAAGCAGGAGAATGATTTTGTAGACTATATGTTCAACAATAACATAAATGTAACACTGTTGGGACATGTAACCAAAGGGGAGCTTAGAATGGACGAACTTATTTTTGGGCATATAACAGGCTATATTCTTTAACAGCCTAAACTTCAATCCTGTATGGAGTTAGACAAGAGCAACGGAAGAATAGCGGAGATGTTTGACAAAATAGCGCTCAGGTACGATTTTTTAAATCATCTCCTCTCCTTTAATATAGACAGGTCGTGGCGCAGGAGGACCGTAAAGTGGGTGTTAAAGAGTACGCAGAGCGCAGACAGCCATCCAAAAGTATTGGATTTGGCATGCGGGACAGGCGATTTGAGCGGAATGTTATATAAAAAGGGGGCAAAAGTTACAGGAGCCGACATCTCAAACGGCATGCTTTCTATAGCGGTCAATAAGAATGAAAAACTGTTGGCATGGGCAGGCCGCAAAAAGAGGGGTGCAGAGTGGTACACCAACAACCTGCCGGAGTATAAACTGTTTGGAGCAGAGCATATTCCGCTTCCCGATAACTCATGCGGAGCAGTAACCATTGCCTTTGGCTTTAGGAATTTTGAGAACAGGAGGGAGGCGCTGCAAGAGATAATGAGAGTTATAGAGAGGGGAGGAGTGCTTGCAATTTTAGAGTTTGCCTACCCAAGTAACTTTTTTGCAAGACAGCTCTTTAACCTCTATTTCAAATACTATCTGCCAATGATTGGCAAGATAGTCTCCAAGGATAAAGAAGCATACAGATATCTTGTTGAATCTGTGATAGCATTCCCAAAATACAACGCTTTGAGCAGAGAGATTGCAGATGCAGGATGTGCAGATGTACATTACAGACGATTGACCTTTGGAATAGCCTGTCTGTACACTGCCCGTAAATCGTAAATAATACCAAGAAATAGCAGGAATCATGGATTATTCTGTATGGCAAATGATATCGGCAGTACTCTATATTATGAATATGGGGTTGGCCGTTTATATTGCCTGCACAATGATTCTTAGAAAACAGGACCCTATAAAGACCCTCTCTTGGGCGGTTGTCCTTGTGGCATTGCCATATATAGGGATAATAATCTATCTTTTCTTTGGGCAGAATTTTAGAAAAAAGAAGATTTACGGCAAGAAAGGGGATGCAGATTTAAAGGTTAGGAAATCGCTTTGTTCAGAGCAGAACGAGTATCTTAAAGATAATTACAACAACATAGAGGGGCAGGAGTGGGGTTATGTAAAACTTTTGAGACAGAACCTGAATGTTGGCTACTATCCGGTTGAGTTCAACAAGAGCATAGACTTTTTCTTTACCGGCAGAGATGCCTTAGATGCCATCTACAGCTCAATAGAGGGGGCAAAAAAATATATCCACCTGCAGTCCTATATAATAGAAAACGACAGAACAGGAGCAAGGTTCAAAGAGCTGCTTATAAAAAAAGCCCGCAGCGGAGTGGAGGTAAGAATCATCTACGACGGACTTGGGAGCTACATGTTAAAGAGAAAATCAGTAGAGGAGTTGCGCAGTGCAGGAGCAGAGGTTTTAGTCTTCTCCCCTGTTAAGCTCCTGCTCCCAACCTTTACCCTTAACTACAGGAACCACAGAAAGATAGTAGTTGTAGATGGTGTTGAGGGGTTCATTGGCGGAGTGAATATTGCAGACAGGTACTACTACGGAACCGAATCGGGAGACTGGCACGACACACATATAAAGATAGTAGGAGATGCTGTAATATCGCTGCAGAGCTGTTTCCTGCAAGACAGATATTTTATTCTCAACAAGAACCTCAAGCGGAAAAAATATTTTCCGCCAAGGCTGGAGATGGGAGAGCCGGCCAAGATGGAGAACGCCATTATCTCCCAGACAATTATAAGTGGTCCCGATAGTTTTTGGTCCGGCATAATGCTCTGTTACTTTGGGGTCATATCTCAGGCAACACATCATATCTGCATAGTATCTCCATATTTCACCCCATGCGAGACAATCCTCAATGCAATAAAGGTTGCAGCACTCGGAGGGGTTGATGTTAAGATTATGCTTCCCGACACATCCGACTCGAGAATTACACATTGGAGCACAATGTCGTACGTGCAGGAGCTGTTGGATGCAGGGGTTAAGATCTATCTTTTTAGCCAAGGATTCAATCACTCTAAAGCCGTATCGGTAGATGGTAAGATGGCTATAGTTGGTTCGGCCAATATGGATATGAGGAGTTTTGAGCATAACTTTGAGATAATGTCTCTCATCTATAATGAAAATTGTGCAAAAGAGGTTGAGAGACAATTTGAAAAAGATATAACTTTGTGCAAACTGATAACCAATGCCAAATGGAAAAAACGGCCTGTGGAGGAGAAGATAAAAGAGAGCTTTGCCCGGCTGTGGAGTCCGCTTTTATAGCTTTGTAAACAGCATATTATCAGGAGGTAGAATAGAGACATTATAACATAAAACACCATGAGTACACAGAAGAACAGCTATCTGTTGCCAATTATAATGATGTTTGCCCTCTTTTTTATGATTGCATTCATCACAGGATTGCAGAATCCGCTTGGCGCAATTGTTAGATCACAGTTTAATTTAGGAAATTTAGGCTCTCAGCTCCCCAATTTTGCAAACTTCCTTGCATATGCATGTTTTGGAATACCTGCCGGTATCCTTCTCCAGAGAATAGGGTATAAACGGACAGCCTTAACTGCTATTGGAGTTGGAATGCTTGGTATAATTATAATGCTTGTTGCCGGATTTGTAGGAGGAGCGGCAACGGGCACATTCTGCATATATCTTGTTGGAGCATTTGTAGGCGGTATCTCAATGTGTATGCTCAATACGGTTGTAAACCCAATGCTCAACACCCTTGGCGGTGGTGGAAACAGAGGTAACCAGCTTATACAGCTTGGCGGTTCATGCAACTCAATAGCAGCAACAATAGCCCCTGTATTAGGAGGTTATGTAATGGGTGGAGCAGTGGCAAATGCCCAAATAGCAGATGCGGCAACAATATTCTATATTGCATTGGGTATCTTTGCTCTTGCATTTGCCGTTCTATACACAATGTCTATCCCTGAGCCAAGATTAAACAAGGTTGTAAAGGATAAGAACGACAAGCACAGCCCTTTGTCTTTCAGACATTTTGTACTTGGAATAATTGCAATCTTTGTTTATGTTGGCGTTGAGGTGGGTATTCCGAACATAGGATTCCAGTTTATGACAGGAGGACTTGCAATGGATCCCACAATAGTTGGCTCTGTGGTTGGAACATACTGGTTCCTTATGCTTATAGGCCGATTGGTAGGCGCATCTGTAGGGGCAAGAATCTCATCAAAGGCAATGCTCTCTTTTGTTGCCTGTGTAGCCCTTGTATTTGTCTGTCTTGCCATCTTTATGCATGTAGACAAACAGGTAGTTATGCCTGTCTTTAAGTCCGATATATCATTTGGCATGGCACAAGTGCCTGTTAGTGTCATGTTCTTGGTTCTGTGCGGATTGTGTACCTCTGTAATGTGGGGTGGCATATTCAACCTTGCCGTTGAGGGGCTTGGAAAATACACAGAAGCAGCATCGGGAATCTTTATGGTAATGGTTTGCGGTGGTGGTATCCTTCCGCTTATTCAGGGAGGTATTGCAGATGCAACATCATATTTAACAAGCTATTGGCTTGTGGCTGCCGGCCTTGCATATATTCTTTTCTATGCTTTGGCTGGTTCCAAGAATGTTAATAGAGATATTTCAACAGAGGTTTAATACATAATATATTTGTTATGCCAAAAGAGTATGTAATAGGAGTGGATGTAGGTGGACAGACCTCCAAAATAGGAATAGTAGACAGACGGGGAAACATTGTCTCACAGACTGTCATAAGCTCAAAATATCAAGAAGGGGAGGCTCCTCTTTTTATAACCAGCCTTTGTAATGCAATAAAAGAGTTGGCATCAAAAGAGGGCATGGATAGTATCCAAGGGGTAGGAATAGG
>CAVIKQ010000013.1:0-10458 GCA_963643305.1 Eggerthellaceae bacterium | reverse complement strand
GAATAGGTGCTCCCGATGGCAACTACTACAAAGGGACAATAGAGCATACGGCCAATTTGACATGGGCAAAAGGGTTAGTAGTACATATTGCAGATGATGTCTCTGCCCAATTGAACAATATTCCCGTTAAGGTTACCAATGATGCAAACGCGGCTGCCATGGGGGAGATGACATACGGTGTAGCTCGCGGTATGAAGAACTTTATAATGATAACCTTGGGAACCGGAGTGGGCAGCGGAATTATCATTAACGGAGAGGTTGTTTACGGCAATGACGGCTTTGCCGGTGAGTTAGGGCATACAAGGGTGGTAAGACACAACGGGCGTCTTTGCGGATGCGGCAGAACCGGTTGCCTTGAGGCATACACCTCTGCCATAGGGGTTGCCAGAACAGCTCAAGAATGGTTAGAACTCTCAGATGAGCCATCCTTGCTTAGAAATGTTGCCCACATAACATCTAAAGATGTTTATGAAGCGGCTGTTAAAGGGGATGAACTTGCCAAGCGTATCTTTACCTTTACCGGTAAAATGTTGGGCGAAAGTTTTGCAGATTTTGTTGCCTTTAGTGCGCCCGAGGCTATAATCCTTTTTGGCGGGCTCGCACGTGCCGGCAAACTTATCATGGATCCTATAGTTGAATCCATGGAGGCCAATCTTTTAACAATCTGGAAAGGGAAAGTAAAGGTTCTGTTCAGTGCGTTGAAGGAGAGTGATGCGGCTATATTGGGAGCTAGTGCTTTAGGCTGGTGATTTTGTTAAAAATCATCCAATTCTACTGCCTAACTTTCACGACTTGCCAATCCTCACGTACTACAGTACGCTGCGGTTGTCTCGCGCTTAGTTAGTTGTATAATAGGCGATTTTTAACAAAATAAAGTAGATGTAAATCATCCTATTCTACTGCCTAACTTTTACGACTCGCCAATCCTCACGTACTATAGTACGCTGCGGTTGTCTCGCGCTTAGTTAGTTGTATAAATTGTAAAAAAATAGAGATATGTATAAGATAGTTTTTTTAGATGCTGCCACATTAGGCAATACCTCATTGGCAAAGATAGAGAGAGAGGGCCAGCTTGTATGCTACCCATATACAGAGCCGGAAGATCTCTTTCCGAGAATAAAAGATGCAGAGATAGTAATAACAAACAAAGTTTACATAGGGAAAGAACAGATAGATGCTGCCCCGTCTCTTAAACTTATCTGCGTAGCCGCTACCGGAACCAATAATGTAGATATACCATACGCAACATCAAAAGGGATTCCCGTAAAGAATGTTGCAGGCTATTCAACAGAGAGCGTGGTGCAGATAACATACGCTCTGCTGCTATCATTATGCTGTCACATAGAGTATTACGACAACGCAGTAAAGAGCGGAAGCTACTCAGCCGGACACTCCTTTACAGATGTTTCAAAAACATATATGGAGCTGTCCGGAAAAACAATGGGCATAATAGGCTTGGGAACCATAGGGAAAAGGGTAGCAGATATAGCCTCTGCCTTTGGTATGAATGTGGTGTACTATTCAACATCGGGAATAGCACGCTCAGAGAGATATAAAATGGTTTCGTTAGAGGAGCTGCTTAAAGTATCGGACGTTGTCTCCATTCACGCACCGCTAAATGCAAAAACCAATAACTTACTAACTCTTAATGAGTTGAAATTAATGAAGCCAACAGCTTTCCTTGTTAATATCGGGAGGGGTGGAATAGTGAACGAGGCAGATCTTGCAACAGCAGTAGGGGAGAGGATTATAGCAGGAGCAGGTGTGGATGTCTACACAAAAGAGCCTATTCCGCACAACTCTCCTTATCTTATGCTTGCCGACAAATCTTCATTTATCTTGACTCCGCATATAGGATGGGCAAGTGCCGAGGCTCGCGAGAGGTTAGTCTCTTTAATGGCAGACAATATTATTGAATTTAAGAATACAGGCAGGTAAACTATGAGAGACCTAAGGAATAAAGTGATAGTTATAACCGGAGCCAGTTCCGGTATCGGTTACGGGGTGGCCGAAGAGTTTGCAAAAGAGGGGATGAGGCTCTCAATAGCAGCAAGAAACATAGAGAAGCTGAATGAGATGATACCTCATCTTAAAGGCCTTGGCGCGGCAGATGTATTGGCGGTTAAAACAGACGTAAGTAGGGAGGAGGATTGTAAAAACCTGATAGATAAAACTGTAGAGACGTTTGGCGGAGTAGACATACTTGTAAACAATGCAGGAATCTCAATGAGAGCCATGTTTAAAGACCTGCATTTAGATGTGATAAGAAGCCTTATGAATGTAAACTTCTGGGGCACGGTATATTGTACCAAATATGCCCTTCCATACCTCTTAAAGGTACAAGGCAGCGTGGTAGGGGTAATCTCAATAGCAGGTTTTAAGGGACTTCCAGCACGCACAGGCTATTCCGCATCCAAATTTGCAATTTACGGTTTCTTAGACACACTCAGAGTAGAGCATCTGCCTGATAAACTTCACGTTATGATATTTGCCCCGGGTTTTACAGCATCGAACATTAGAAATGTTGCACTTACCGCAGACGGAAGCAAGCAGGGCGAGACCCCAAGGGATGAGGGTAAGATGATGACAGCCAATCAGGTAGCCCATAAGATGGTTAAAGGGATAAAGAGACGCAAAAGCCAGATTATCCTTACCCCAATAGGCAAACTCACAGTTCTGCTCAACAAGTTTTTCCCAAGGTTGGTAGACAGGTTAGAGTTTAACTACATGAAGAAAGAACCGGACTCCCCGTTTTAATGATTACTTAACAGCCTTTAAAGGGGGAGTGCATTATCCCGAACCGGGGTACTCTGTAATTTTTGCAGCAGTAAATTTTGCCGCTGTTGCAGCGGTTACATCTTATCACTCTTCTCTGTAAGGAATATATTCTGTCTCTACTTTTCGCGTCTGGTACAAGTTAGAATAGATACAAACTGAAAATCTTGGGAATTCTATATTGAAAATCTTAGGAATTTTATATTGAAAATTACGGGAATTTTGTAATTTTGCAGCAAGAAACCATAATTAGGCATCTTATGTACTATAACAGGCTTGTAGAAAAAGAGATAGAATTGAAGTTAAAAACCTCTGGGGCGGTGGTTGTTGCAGGGCCAAAATTCTGCGGCAAGACCACTACATGTATGCTTTATCAGAAAAGTTTTGTAAAGTTGAATACAAGGCAGTCTATCACAATGGCACGTATGAATCCAAAAGGTGTGCTTAGTGGAGACAAGCCAAGGCTTATAGACGAATGGCAAAAGGCTCCTGATATTTGGAATCAAGTGAAAGATGACTTGGATTTTGACTATCGGTTTGGGAAATATATTCTTACAGGCAGCACTACTCCTGCAGACAAAACGGAGATTCATCACAGTGGAGCCGGGAGAATTACACCTGTAAAGATGCGCCCTATGAGCTTGTGGGAATCAAAAGAATCTAAAGGTACAGTTTCCTTGATGAATCTGTTTGACAGAAAGGGGAATTATCCTTGGGACATGAATTCAGAAATTACACTCAATGACATTGCTTTCCTCATGTGTCGTGGCGGCTGGCCTATCTCCGTACAGGCACCAAAAGACCTCGCAGTTGAAATAACCAAGAACTATTACAATGGTTTGTTCGTATTTGAGGATTGCGAAAATGAGAGATTCAGAAACAAACGTCCGGATGTGTTAAGGATGATATTGAGAAGTTATGCACGTCATATTTCAACAGAGGCATCTCTCTCTACCATTATAGCAGATGTACGCCAAAGTAATGAACGGACAATGGATCCAAAGACATTTGATGATTATATGGAGGCATTGAAAGACTTGTATGTACTTGAAGATTTGCCGGCATGGAATCCCAACATTCGTTCAAAAACTTCTATACGAAGTACTCCTACTCGGCATTTCATAGATACATCTATCGCTTGCCGTTCTTTAAGTATCAGCCCGGAAGACCTTATGCATGACTTGGAAAGTTTTGGTCTGTTCTTTGAGGATTTTGCTGTAAGGGATCTCTCCATATACGCAAATTCCATAGGTGGTACTGTTTCTCATTATAGGGACAATACCGGCTTGGAATGTGATGCTGTCCTTCATCTTGAAGATGGAAGATGGGGAGCCATAGAAATCAAACTTGGTGGGGATGATTTGATTGAGTCCGGAGCAAATTCTCTAAAGATTCTGCAAAATAAAATCATTGAAAAGAGCCAAGAACAGGCTCCATCATTTTTAATGGTTCTCACGGCAGTAGGTGGAACTTATCAGCGCAAAGATGGTGTATATGTTGCGCCTATCAATACCCTTAGGCCATGACAAACATCTGCAAATAACAGAAGTAGAGGCCAAGGAAAACTTGTTAGTGAACATGTAAAACATATTAGTTTAACAGCTCTAAAGTGTAAACCCTTTTCAGAGAGGTTATTATCGTAATCTCCAGCCTCCTCCACGGCAAAGATATCGAAGTTAAACACCCGGCTAATTCATTTTTATCGAAGTTTACACCGCTTATATTTTGATTTTATCGAAGTTTTAGTATCTTCGCTGCAGCTGCTCACTCCCATCGGCACCATACTGTCCTGCCTTCATCTCAATAATCACAGACGGCTCCGAGACCTCTACCGAATGCCAAACACCTTTAGGAATCTGACATCCGAAACACCCATGAGCCGGACAAAGATGTATTCTCTCAGTCTCATTGCCATTGTCATCATAATACACCTCCGTTATCGAGCCACAGATAACCAGCACCGTTTCAGATGAGTTTAGGTGACGATGTATCGGCACCTGCGTTCCCGGCAAAAGAGCATTCAACATCCTTTGAGAACCCTCCTCCGGTGAATTCCGCAAATCATAATTCATCCTCAGCCGAGGATTCATCGCTGCCAGGCTCAACAACTGCTTTATGAGATTCTTATCTATAGTCATATCTATGCCCCTTTGTTAAGAGAATTCAAATACTCCACGTGCAGATGATAGTATTTCTTCATAAACACCAAATACGCCACAACAAGAACTACCATAGCCACTCCAAGATAAATCCAGTGCCAAACAATCAACGACACACCACAATAGGAAGCCAATACCGGACAAAGAAATATAAATCCCAGCGACACCACCAGCTGCAAGCCCATATAAACCAGCGACACTACAGGATGCGATATTCCCAGTTCATTTGCCATAATCTGATATACATGCTTGCGGTGCGCCAATCCAAGGTTCTCGTGAAGAAGAATGCGGTGGCAGATGGTAAGACATCCGTCTACACCATAGACCAATAGGAATATTAGCCAAGTCACATCCCCCGTGTGGATAATCAGCATCCCGATAGCAAAGAGCACTATGAAAGCAATCCCCACACTCCCCACATCCCCCGCAAAGCACTTGGCCTTTCCGCGCGGACGGAAATTAAAGAACGAGAACACCAGTACCGACAGCAGCACTACAACGAGCAATGACGGCTCAACGAATCTGACACGCTCATTCATGAGAGTCAACGGCACTAACACCGCCAGCGAATACCCCACCGTAATGCCGTTAATTCCGTCCATAAAATTATAGATATTCGTTGCACCCACGCAAACAATCAACGCCACCACGATGAACGCCACCCTCGTCCAAACACTTCTGTGCACCTCAACGCCTCCATCGGGAGGTAGAAGCAACAGCTGCCAGATTATCAGCCCCATTGCAGCGAACTGCGCCACAAGCCTAACGGAATCAGGCAACGATCGAATGTCATCAATAAAACTCACCCCGGCTGCCAAAGTCACAGCAACAAGAAACAGAGGATAATGAAACCCGAAGGACGCCCCCCACAGCCATACTCCAAGCAGGAAAATCACTCCCCCTCCACGAAGCACAACCGTAGAATGACTGCTGCGCTCATTAGGCTTGTCGATTATATTACAATTGTCAGCCAATTGGAAGTACACCACCTCCAACGCCAAAAGCAGCACAGCGATAATGCTGTACAGCAGATATTTGTTCACTTAATTATAAGAATTTGACCTAAGAAACATTTGCACCTTATCCTTAACTCCCCATTTAAAAGAGACTGGTGAATTATACGAAAGTCATCAAAAAGAGAAATTTCAGATATAGCTTGAAAGTAGGAACTTTTAAGTTGCGTTTACACCATAAAGAAAGGCGACAAGCATATGAAAACAAGAACACTCTCACCTTGAAGACATGTATATCGAGGGGGACTATCTTAACAGCATACAGCCTCACAATTGATTTACGCTGTGCAGCAAAAGGATTACTATATACTGAAACTAAAACAATGTGAAATTCTGCGGTACTCAAACCCAAGACTCTCAATATCAGGACATGAAATTTTCACTCCATCCTCGCCTGTCTGCCGTTCGGCTTCCGATTGTCCAAGACCAAATACAGCCACCGGATTACCAATTATGGACTGCTCTTTTGATGTGTACAGTTTGTAAGAACAAAGACATACCCTTTTTGTCTGCTTGGCAAGATGGGCTGCAATATGGGGAACATCCAACAGAGTCTGCAAAGATACCAACAACTGATATTCGGCTTTCTCAAATTTACCACCGGAATATGTTTTTCCTTTTTTAGAAAAAATTGGCAGAGTAAGGTTTCCCATTCCACTTACAGAACTGGTTATCTCATTAAGGACTACAGTCGCTACAGACTCTGATTCTAAGATGCAGTCGCACTTACCACGTCCCATGTAAAACTTTGTCCCCGAATACTTGTTTATATATCCCTCATAGTCTAATACGGATATATCCTGCTGACTTTCATTGCTAAACGAGGCTTGACCTGCTCCGAAAGGCAAAATACAAGCTCCGATAGTGCCGTCAAGGTCGAATTTTCTTTCCGAAGTATGACTCTCGTCAATCGTCACTTCCCTCCCCAAGTGATAATGACCTGCAAAATAAAAATCAATCAACGCTTTTATCATATTGCTCCATACCTCTCATAAATATCCGATATGTCCTCAGACAGTCTCGATGTGTCAATCAAATGTATACCTTTATTTTGCACTTTAAGGTCGCGTATTCTGCCATCCTGCATAGCAAACACGTTTAAATCATCAAAACATATAGCAGCACCGTCTACCTTTTCGCCTTTGTCTGATGCTTTCAGCAGTAGATTTAACTGGTTGATGATATATGGACTATGCGTGGTGATTGTGAGCGTATGCTTTCTACGCCCATTGCAATTTGTCACGATGAAGTTAAGCAGGTCACGCTGCGTTGTAGGATACAAGTTAAGCTCAGGCTCCTCTATCACAAAACTTGTGTTATGTGTCTGTAGTAATCTCTCAATCCTACGTTCCACCGCACGATTCACACCTTCCTTAGTCAAATAGTTTCTCACGTTTTTTCGGTCGCGCTCTTGAGCTACACTCAATGTCTTGGCTTCTACGCTGTCACTATAGAAAACTTTTGAATAGAAATCCACGGCTACGGCCACCGGCACAATGCTTTGTAGTCCGCTGGAACCATCATCTAAACGGATGTCATACTCCTGCTCGTTGGCAGTAATTCTGTCCCTTGGTTCGCCATCTTCTATGGCTTGGTAGTATTTTATCCCCAAATGCCCAAGATTAAGACGATTGTCGTAAGTATAGTAGTTCCGTGCACTGTCAAAGTCCACTGCAAAACTCCTGATATTGTTATCCTTGGTCTGCAACAGGTCGCGTATGGCCACGGCACGCTCTGCCGGCACATACAACACTTTCACTCGGTTGTATGTCTTCTTTGCTTTCAGACTGATATGACACAACTTGTCTGAATACCGAATGGAGGTAAAATCAGATTCATACTCTATCTGCGAACTCTGCCGCAGGTAGCCATGCATCGAATGAAAGTTCTCCAGCTGCAGCTGGAACATCTGCTCATACTTCGACAGGTCGCCTTGCTGTTCGGGATGCGTCTGCACTTCTTTTTCCATCCAAGTACAGAAACTCAGTATCTTGGCAATAGTGCTCTTTCCACTACTCTGTGGACCAATGAAGAAGTTAAACCTCTTCAAATCAAACACAGCATCCACCACCGGCCCCACGTTTTTTATGTATAGCCTTGTCATATCCTCTAAAACATTATAATCCAAACATTTCGCAAATATAACAATTATCTTCCTATTTTATTGTGCGCAACCTCCATAAATCCGGTCAAGTAAGTATTCACCCCTTTCCATATTTTTTATCTGGGTTAATTCTTCCCTCCGGAAGTCGCTATTCTCATAAAATCAACAAAACCTCTTGCCGTTTTCGCCAACTGCTGTTTACACACATTACACATAGTATAGTCTTTCCAAATCCTGACTGCTGTACATAACCTTTTTTTGCTCCAAAACTAAGAACTAACAAATCTTTTCCGGGGATTGAACACTAACTATATAAAATCAAATTTTGTAATTCGTCAACACATCCAGCGGCTCCCAACCTAGAGCCTTGCGCGCCTTCTCGTTTGAGAACGTCAAAGACCTTGTCATCTTCTCTAACTTATAGCTGGTGATAAACGCTTTAGAACCTAGATAATCGCCCACCAAGGCCAGGCACTTTGCCATCCAGTAAGGGATAGAAATAGGCTTGCGTTTGCCCAACTGACGAGCTATCGACTCCGAAATCTGAGCAAATGAAGGCTGGAATGTGTCACACACATTATAGGTGCCGCCTTTCTTTACCAGCATTGGCAGGATGCGCGCAATATCTTCTGCCATCAGAATGCTCTTCACCACATTGCCGCCTGCAATGTTCATGTAGAACCCCCTGCGCACACCGTTTACCATTGCACCAAGGTTACCCGGAGCCCTCTTACCTGCCAGTAGCGATGGGCGCAAGATACCTAGCACCACGCCATACTTCTTGCACCACTCTGTCAGATACTCTTCTGCCAAAATCTTACTCTTTGCGTAAGGCGTATTACCATTCAGCGGATGTTCCTCCGTAATTAGTTCTCCAAATTCACAGCCATACACCGCTACCGTACTAATAAATGCCAATGCTTTTGGCACTCCCACCTTTTCTAGCGCGTCACATAGATGAATAGTACCAGTATAGTTTACATCGAAAAACGCTTGCTTTTCCGCCTCTGTTTTAGGCGCCACATGCGCCTTTCCACAGGCATGCAGAACCACATCATATCTCTCTGGTAATTCCGGTATATCAGTAACGAAGTTCGCCTTGATTATATCATCTAGCGTGTTTCCACACGTGGTCACATTATATCTTTCTTTTAGCAGAGGCATAGCATTCCTGCCTAAGAACCCTGTACCACCTGTAAAAAGTAATTTATCCATATTACTTCAATATGTTTCTATAGAACAACATTAATCGTTCTTTAATAGCATCAAGAGTAAAGTTTTCTTCTACTCGCTTAATACAATTTTCTTGATATTTTGTATATAAAGATTTATCTGACAATAACGTATCAATAGCTTTTGCAAAAGATTCATAATCCTTGTTGCCAACTTCAATTCCTGTTACACCATTAATACTAACATAATTGACGCCAGAGCCTTCTATTGTCATCGTAATAGGGACAGCACCACAATACATAGCCTCAGCCAAGGCAATACCAAAGGCCTCGTTTTTTGTAATAGAAGGGAACGCAAAGATATGAGCAGCAACCATATATTCAATCATTTCTTTATCTGACAGGAAACCTAGAAATTGTATTCGTTCTCGACCTTTTGCCATCTCTTTAAGCTGACAAGTCAATATTCCTGAACCACCTATTAATATTATACAATCCTCCTTTATTAAAGGTTCTGCCTTAATTAAGTATTCAATCCCTTTATAAGGGACGTGTCTGCCAATTGTAAATATTATTGGCTTATTGCCACATTGATTTTTAATTTTTTCTGCTTCTACTTTTGTCTCAGAAGTAATGTTCACCTTCTCTTTTGAAATTATATTAGTCAATACTTCTATTTTATTCAAAAAAGGTTGTAGAGGTATTGAATGAGCTGCATAGAGAGGACTAGTCATTAATATTAAATCTGCACGTTTTAATACGGCTTTTTCTATATGTTTGATTATTGTATAGGTCACTTTCATACCCACAATGTCACTATGCCAATGTACAATGAGTTTAGTTTTCTTTGGTAAGCACATCAAAAGATACAAACAGGCCAGCGGGTTAGGCATGTGGAAGTGTATTATGTCTGGAGCAAACTCCTTTATTCCTTTTCTCATAACTGGCAAGAGATCAAAAGAGATTTGCTGGCGCATTATTTGCGCAATACTTTTAGCACGGATTACCTCAACACCATGTACTGATTCATAGATACGCTTGTTTTCATCATGGAAGCATATTACTTTCTGTTCTACTTCTTTTTCTTCAACAAGACAATTGGCAAGATAGTAACAAACCTCACCAATACCGCCTGTATAGGGTGGATAATAATTTGGTATATGTAAAATCTTCATTCTTTATTTTTGACTAACAACAGTTTGATTTTTCTCGAAATATAAAGCTAAACATATAGC
>CAVIKQ010000012.1:14606-23893 GCA_963643305.1 Eggerthellaceae bacterium | reverse complement strand
TCTCCACATTGGGCTGTGTTGTATTGGTAACCCATTTGGAAATTATGGCTGGATCTTTATCCAATTGTTCTGAAAGCCATTTATTGCTTCTGTTTTTCTCTGCGAGAACGACTTTGATTCGGTTCAGTAATTTACGCTCCATATTTATATGACTATCCAATATGGTTACAAAGGTACAAATTGTATGGGAATATATTTGATTTATCAGGTTATATATTGTAGAAGAACACAAAAAAGTGACTGAAACATCAATTTTAAAAACACAAGTTTAT
Organism: Eggerthellaceae bacterium; assembly: GCA_963643305.1. Classification (GTDB taxonomy): domain Bacteria; phylum Bacteroidota; class Bacteroidia; order Bacteroidales; family UBA932; genus Egerieousia. Next base: position 23,621 of record CAVIKQ010000012.1, on the reverse strand, counting down.
GACATATGTTCTGTTTGAGGCAAGAAACACCATATTTTACCTCATTATATAGGGAGAAATCATTTTTGAATATTATAGCTTTGCGGGAACTTTACGGTATCAAATTGACGCATAAATAACATTTTATGGTTATATATCAGATAGATATAAATTGCAATTCGGTTTAAGGTTGGAACCGTGAACTTTTATCCAATGCCATCTCTTTAAAGATACACATGAGGAAGAATGAGCTTTCTGATAATAATTTCGGGCAGACACTACCTGCTACACAGGCAATGTTTGCCAATGAGGTGTTTAGAAGCAGTTATAATCTGGGATTTCTTGGTGTCAAGGACCCTATATTAGAAACAGAACTTGAAACTCGACTGGTAGAGAAAGTAAAGCAATTCCTTTTGGAACTTGGCAAGGGATTCACTTATATCGGTAATCAGTATGTGCTCGAATACAATGGAAAGCGGAGTAAGGTAGATATGGTTGTTGATATAGCAACCAATAGGGAGTTGTCGCCTTCAACTATAGGATTGTCTCCCTTTTTTGTATTGCTTTTCAACACCGCCGCAACACTGGCGGGCCAGCCCACCAGTATTGCACTTCTATCTTGAATCTTTAAATGATTTGACACCATATACCATTCCCGGAAACGTGATAATATATAACAAGGGGATGCGCCAACCTGTGGGCATCCCCTATTATTTTGCGCAGATCTGTAAGCCGGGTTCTGTAACCTGTAAACAGGCTCCTTATCATTTATCTTACGCAGCCTACCCCCCTGCAAAGAGCGAGCAACCCTTAACTGCAGGTATACATGGCCTTGCAGAATGCAGTGGAGTACGAATAGTATATCGCTGTACTAAACCGTGAGCCCTTACCTCACATTTTCACCCTTACCGTTACCGGCGGTTATTTTCTGTTACCCCTGGCACAAGCTTTCACCTGTCTGTGCTTTCCACAGTGCACCGCTCTACTCTGCCCGGACTTTCCTCCCAACGTTACCATTGAGCGATAAGGCAATCTGCTGCCGCAAAGATAGTGTAAAAACAGCAAAAACACCATTTACAATAACGGACAACCTCAAAACTCCAACTCGGCCTGAAAAACCAAAACGCCATCCGCAGCCCCCTTGCGACCCTCAACATAAAGAGCCTTATTGCAACAATCGTGGGCAGAACCGGCATCACCGGCAGAACAGCACCCCTCCCCCACACACCTAACAGCACTCATATCAACCATAAAATAGATATTGTCATCCAACTTAGCCTCTGCAATATAATTAATCTGAACAGACCTCAGCACCCTCTCCAAAGAGAGACTGTAAGGCAGAATATCCATTATCCACTCAATATACTTGGCATTATTGGCATGTCTGTTAAAATCCACATCGGAATAACCCACAACATGCTTTGCAACACACTCCATAACAGCACCATCGGGAACCGCCAACTTACCACACTCCTCATTTAACACATCCACACGCCCCGCATACAACATGGCTAACTCATTATTGTTTATTACACTCGTGCGCTCCATCCTCCTTGTCTGAGTATTGATTATCACCCAGTAGCTTGCACACACCGCACAAAGTTCGGGCACCGCCAACGGAGTAAGATCCGTTGAGAGCTCTTGTCGGGAAGCAACTTTATACATAGCAAAATCCCTTAGCCAAAAAAGGGAACGCGCCCCCTTATGCCATGTGTACATCATAATTTTGTCGCCCCACTTTGGCAAATTGTAGAACCTCATCTTAATTCGGCTCAGCACCCATACCTGATTGGTACTAATAAGCTCGTAATATCCAAACTTTAAAGCAGTTGCCTGCGTATTAGCCAACTCCTGCGCAATATTCATAAACGCCACAGGACGCAGCAGCTGCTTGTTATCTATATCATGCCAGGTAACAATGCTCTCCCTGCCAAAATACCTCAAAGATTCACCCTTGGCAGAAACCGTTTCATAATCCAAACCCATAACCTTAGAAGCCGTTAAAAAAATCCCCTCTCTTAAATTTACGCACAAAGTAAGCAATTTTTTTCTTTTGCTTCCCGATAAATTATGCTTAACTTTGTACCCCGTAATATAATAATCCACAACAAAACATGAGCACAAAATATATATTTGTTACGGGAGGAGTTACATCATCCTTAGGGAAAGGTATTATTGCCGCTTCATTAGCCAAACTCCTGCAATCCAGAAAGTTAAGAGTTACAATACAGAAGTTTGACCCTTACATCAACATAGATCCCGGAACACTTAACCCATACGAACATGGGGAGTGCTATGTTACAGAAGACGGAGCAGAGACAGACCTCGACCTTGGTCACTACGAAAGATTCCTTAACGTTCACACATCAAAAGCCAACAACGTTACCACAGGAAAAATCTACAAGACAGTCATAGACAAAGAGAGAGAGGGAGCCTACCTTGGCAAGACAGTACAGATTATCCCGCATATCACAGATGAGATAAAACGCAGAATGCTCCTGCTTGGCAAGACCGGCCAATACGATGTAATCATTACAGAGCTCGGAGGCACGGTAGGAGACATTGAATCCACACCATACTTAGAGGCTGTAAGACAGTTGCAGTGGGAGCTTCCATCGGAAGACTGCCTCATTGTACACCTCACCCTTGTACCGTTCCTCAACGCAGCAAAAGAGCTAAAGACAAAGCCAACCCAGCACAGCGTTAAAATGTTACAGCAAAGCGGTTTAAGTCCCGATGTAATAGTCTGCAGAACAGAACACCATATCCCTACAGATATAAGAAAGAAGGTTGCCCTCTTCTGCAATGTAAAGCCAAATGCCGTAATAGAGTCTATAGATGCAAAAAGCATATACCAGGTACCACTTGCAATGATGGATGAACAATTAGACGAGATTGTATTGGAGAAACTGCGCATCAACTGCACCAAAAAGCCGGATCTTACAAACTGGAAAAAGTTCTTAGACAGGCTGTGCAACCCCAAATGCGAGGTAGACATTGCCCTTGTAGGAAAATATGTAGAGTTGCAGGACGCCTATAAATCTATCCTTGAGTCATTTATCCATGCCGGAGCCGCAAACGAATGCAAGGTGAACGTGCATACTGTACACAGCGAATACTTAGACAGCAGCAACATTAAGGAGAAACTTGGACAGATGGATGGCATACTTGTAGCCCCCGGATTCGGCGAGAGAGGCATCGAAGGAAAAATCCTTGCCGTACAATATGCCCGTGAGCACAACATCCCGTTCTTTGGAATCTGTCTTGGCATGCAGATGGCTGTTGTAGAGTTTGCAAGAGATGTCATGGGGCTTGCAGATGCCATGACAACAGAGGTTAACCCAACAACAACCAACCCTGTGATTGCCCTTATGGAGGAGCAGAAGACCCTTACAATAAAGGGGGGCACAATGAGGCTCGGAGCCTACGAATGCAACCTTGTACCCGGCACTTTGGCCTACAAGATTTACGGAGGGCCAACAGTCTTTGAACGTCACAGACACAGATATGAGTTTAACTCAGAATATATGCACCCCATGGAGGAGAAGGGGCTTGTATTTAGCGGACGCAACCCCGAAACAGGCTTGGTAGAGATAATAGAACTCCCGTCCCATCCATTCTTCATCGGCGTTCAGTTCCATCCGGAGCTTAAGAGCACCGTTGAGAACCCTCAGCCTATATTTGTAGCCTTTGTAAAGGCAGCCATGGAGAGGAGAAAAGCAGAATAACTTTGTTTAGATAATGAGCTTCCATATAAAATTGTTTAAAAACCCTTTGGCATTCCCCCTGCTTCTTGCAGGGTTGTCTCTCTCTCTCCTATCATGCAACAGTAGCGGCAACTCGTCCAACGCCACAAACAGCAACAGTCTATCCGCAGCAGTAGCATCGGAGAGCTCTGCCAACGCCTCTAATAACAAGGCAGCAGACAATACCACAGAGGCAACAAATAGCACAGACAGGACAAAGAGCATGGCCGCAACAACGGGGAGAACAGCTACACCAACAGATAGCTCAGCCGCAACAACAGAGAGAACAGCTACTCCAACAGAGGGTACAGCCATAACACCAAAGAGAGCAGCAGAGGGCACAGCCACATCAACAGAGAGAGCAGAAACAAATTATAAGGCAGCAGAGCAGATTGGGAACAAAACGAAAAAGGAGAGCAAAAAGGTGAAAGCCAAAAGATTAAAGGCAGTTGCAGTAGAAAAGTTCCCGCATGACAAATATGCCTACACACAAGGCCTGTTCTTTGAGAACGGTGTTCTCTATGAGAGTTGCGGGCAATATGGGAGGTCTGACATTAGAACCGTTGATATTAAGACAGGCAAAACACTTGGCAAGAAGAACTTAGACTCCAAATATTTTGCAGAAGGCTCTGTCATTCACGGAGGAAACCTCTATCTGCTTACATGGAGAGAGCAGGTATGTCTTGTATATGAACCATCTACCTTTAAAAAGATTGGAGAGTTAAGATACAGCGGAGAGGGATGGGGGCTTACAACAGATGGCAAGGAGCTTATAATGAGCAACGGCTCTGCATCGCTAACCTTTTTAGATCCAATGACATTCATGGAGAGCAGAAAGATAGATGTTACCCTCAACGGCAAACCGGTAGAGTACATAAACGAGTTGGAGTATATAGAGGGAGAGATTTGGGCCAATGTCTATTTAGAAGACTACATCATTACCATTAATCCACAGACAGGCGCTGTTACCTCTGTCATTGACTGCACAGAGATTTATCCTGCCGCAATTAGGAGCGCGCATGCCGATGTCCTTAACGGCATAGCCTACAATAAAGCAGACGGAAGCATCTATATAACAGGAAAATACTGGCCCGAATTATACAGAATAAAGGTCATAGAATAATGTCTGCTTAGAAAAAAATTATACAACCTCTTAGTATTATTAAGATTTTTGCTTAATTTTGTATGAAATTATATCTCTTTTTAAGCTATTACTTAAAAAGTACACTATTCCGCAAGCAAAAACATAATAATAACAACATGGCAAAAGATAAAAGATTACTTCTTGGCGACGAAGCTATAGCATTGGGAGCTTTGAACGCCGGAATCATGGGGGTTTACGCCTACCCCGGCACCCCGTCTACAGAGATTACAGAATTTATTCAGTTACACCCACTTACAAAGGAGAGAGGAGTACACAGCGCTTGGTGTACCAATGAAAAGACCGCAATGGAGGCCGCCCTTGGGGTCTCATACGTTGGGAAACGCGCACTTGTCTGCATGAAGCATGTTGGAATGAATGTAGCGGCAGATGCCTTTGTAAACTCGGCAATGGCAGGGCCCAACGGAGGCCTTGTAGTTGTAGCCGCAGATGACCCCTCTATGCATTCATCACAGAACGAACAGGATTCAAGATTCTACGGAAAATTCTCTTTGGTACCTGTTCTTGAACCTTCTAACCAGCAGGAAGCATACGATATGATAAAATATGCCTTTGAGCTATCGGAGCAGAAAAGGGTTCCTGTTCTGTTTAGGATAACCACCCGTATGGCACACTCAAGGGCTGTTGTAGAGATAGACACACAAGCAGAGCCTATTGCACCGCTACACTACCCTGACAACCCAAAATCATGGATTCTGCTCCCTGCCAACTCTCGCAAAAGATACCCCGAACTTATAGCCACATACAACAACCTGCAGAATGAGTGCAAATGGAACAGGTTATACAGACCTGCATCATTGAGCGGCACCACAAGAGAGGAGAGAAGAGGCATTATAGCATGCGGTATTGCATACAACTATCTGTGTGAGAATCTCTCAGACGAGCAGTTAAGCAACACCTTCATCTACAAAGTGTCTCAGTACCCTGTTGAGGAGAGTGTAATAAGAGAGATGGCCAAAGAGTGCGGAGAGTTGCTCGTTATGGAGGAGGGGCAACCGCTGTTAGAGGAGATGCTGAAAGGGATTCTACCAACCCCTTGTAAAATATCGGGAAGATTAAACGGAGTGTTGCCGAGAGATGGAGAGCTTACTCCCGATAGTGTAAGAAAAGCTCTTGGACTTGCACCGCACGAAGCCCACACAGCAAGCCAAAATGTGGTACCACGCCCACCTGCACTATGTATGGGATGCGGGCACAGAGATGTGTACAACGCACTTAACGAAACCCTCAAAGAGTACCCTAACCATAAAGTATTCAGTGATATAGGATGCTATACACTTGGAGCGCTTCCGCCATTCAGGGCAATAGACTCAACCATAGATATGGGAGCATCCATTACAATGGCAAAAGGGGCCGCAGATGCCGGACAGTTCCCTGCCGTGGCAGTCATAGGGGACTCCACCTTTACACATTCGGGTATAACAGGGCTGCTCGATGCAGCAAATGCAAACGCCAACATTGTTGTAATAATATCAGACAACCTTACCACAGGTATGACAGGAGGGCAGGATTCTGCCGGCACAACCAAGTTAGAGGCTATCTGCATGGCTGTTGGAGTAGAGCCTAAACATGTAAGAGGTGTGGTTCCTTTGGCCAAGAACATGGAGGAGATAAAACAGATTATAAAGGAGGAGATAGAGTACAAAGGGCTCTCTGTAATTATTCCGCGCCGCGAATGTATCCAGACATTCAAAAGACATCAGAAAGAGAAAAAATAAATTTAAGAAACCGAACATGAAAAAAGATATAATATTAGCAGGAGTAGGCGGACAGGGAATCCTCTCCATTGCAACCGTTATTGGTGAAGCCGCCATAAAAGAGGGACTCTACATAAAGCAGGCAGAGGTGCATGGCATGAGCCAGCGCGGAGGTGATGTACAGAGCAACCTTAGAATCTCATCCTCTCCAATACACTCAGACCTCATAGCCCTTGGAGGGGCAGACCTTATAATCTCATTGGAGCCTATGGAGGCGTTAAGATACCTTCCTTATCTGTCAAAGAGGGGGTGGATAGTAACCGCCACGGAACCATATATAAACATCCCCAATTATCCAAATAAGGAGCTTATCTTTAAAGACCTTAAAAAGGTTGGGAACGTTATTATGGTAGATGTAGATAAGCTTGCCAAAGAGTGTGGCAACCCCAAAGGGGCCAATATAGTGCTTCTTGGAGCATGTGCCGGGCTGTTAGATATTGAGTCCTCTAAATTTGAGGAGGGAATAAGACGCATATTTGCACGCAAAGGGGAAGAGGTTGTGGAGTCTAACATAAAAGCTTTCCGTGCAGGTGCAGATGCCGCAGTAGCACAATAAAAAAATAGAGAGGGTGTAATTATAGGATTTCTCCATTAATACACCCTCTCTCTTTATAATTGCCATAGATACAGCTTAAAGACGTTGTCTAAAAAGGTAATTTTAGACAATTTCTTTATCTTAAATCCACAAGGCTATTGCCTCCAAAATTCGGATCTACAGTAATGTTGAATGTAACATTTGTAGTAAAGAATGAACCTACAATATTTGTGCGCTTGTTACGTGTAACAGGAACACTGCTCAAACCATCTTTAAGCACTATATCCTCTTTACCATCGGCCTTAAATGTAAATTCAGCCTCTACATTAATCTCCTGGTCACCGGCATCTACCATATAAGGAAGTACATAACACATTGACAAATACTTAAATGTACCATTTGCTACACTTAGATCCTGTGTAGGAATAGCAGCTTCAGAGTAGGTAATATCTACTTTATTAGACACCGTACCATCTAAAAGGTTAAGACCTGTAGCAACATTTTTAATAGATGCCACCGATTTAGTAATTGTATGCCCTAAAGCTACAGCCGCATCCCAGTCTGTTTGTTCAATACCTACATTGATTTGTGCAAAAGGACGCTTAAGGGTAACGTTTTGTGTGTTAGCATTAGCGTTATTCCCAACTGTAAATGTTACATTTCCAAAAAATGCATCACGTGTATCATCATTGTTTGCCCCACTGTAATTAATGGTAACAACTGAATAATTGTTATCTAACGAGTAGGCAGTACATGCACTGTTCTGTGCAAAGAATGCCACTTTGTATGTCTGACCCTTTACAAGAGCCATCTCTACAGTTGCCTGTTTGTTTGTAACAGTTGCTTCACCCTTTTTAACAAAAGTATTACCGTAAAACACTGTCCAATAGAGTTTGTTTATACCGGAGCCGTCACTTATGGCAGCACGGGTTGCCTGCGCACCTTCTGTTGTAATGTTAAATGACACAACTGCCATCTCGTTTGACTCCTTCTCTACAAGGTAGTCCTTTGAACATGATGTTACCAATAGCATTGCCGCCATTGCAAAAAAACCAATTAAAAAATTTCTCTTCATTTGATAAAAATTTAAATTAATATTATTATGTGTGTTATTAAGTTTCATTATTAAAATACCTTTACATTGTTGATATAAACCTCCCCTTTGGTGTTGCTCCTTGTGTAGCATCTTCCAACTATTGTACATTGTGCAGAGTGGGAATCCCTGTTTCTGTTGGTAAACTGATTGTTGTTTACACTGTTATTGTTCAAATCAATACGTTTACCACTATCGGAACAGATATCGCCTATAAAATCATTTACATGACGCCCATAAACAGTACCCAGATTAAGCCACCTCTGTATATCATCTTGACCGTAGCAATCTATTATGCTGTTATCTACCGAACAGTTTGAGATAGTAGCCGCTATCCCATGTATATACCCAATCAGGCCCCCTGCCTCTCCTTGCGGATAAAGGGAATAAAAAAGATGAAACCTTTCTGTTGCAGTACTCTCTATGTTCTTTACAGTTGTTTGTGTAACTGTACAACTTTTAACCGTAAGAGGCCCTGCAGCATCAGATTTTACATAACCTATTAAAGCTCCAAGTTTTCCCAATCCAAGAATATAGCCGTCTGTTATAGAAATATTCTCCACAGAATATTTATGCTTAACAACCGGACAGAGTACAGCTACATGTATATTATTGGCATCAGATGCCATTTGAGCCCTTACAGAAGGGGCTACAAAATGTAGGTCTTTATGCTCTGTCTCCCCTCCGGTGCCTGTAACAAAACCAACAGCATCACTGTTAATGTAGATGTTAAGGTTATAGAG
>CAVIKQ010000012.1:12768-14596 GCA_963643305.1 Eggerthellaceae bacterium | reverse complement strand
GTTATAGAGCGTATGGTTTTTACCATCCAATTTTGTAATATTTTCTATTGGAGTAAACAGGTTTCTCGTATTCTTGTCTCCCCCTAAATCAACATTCTCCATAAAGGTTACTTTGGCAGGATTGCCCCCTTGCAGATATGCAAGATCAAATGCCGAGTAGATAAGTGTTGTATCGTTCTCTTTGAGCGGTTCTATCTTTCTGTTACCATCCCAACGCGGAATAAACCGCTGTATGCCATATATTACCGTACCTCTGCAATAGACCTCATTGCCCAACCATCCATTATATTTGGAGTAATCGTTTAACGCAAGCCATGCCCCCTCGTTACCCTCTGAATATGGTGATGTATAGTCGTTTACCCTAACATTGCGCTCATTACAAGTCTCTGCAAAACTTACACTCTCGTTAAAATCATAACCGCTGAACAGCCCTACAAACTTACCCTCGCTTGCCGATCCCGATACAGAGGAGTTCTCAACCGTACAACTCTCAAATGTAAGAGCCAGAGGCTCGCTGCGCTCTCTTTCCGATTTACGCACTGCATACCCCACCATTCCACCGGCTGCACCGTTGGTAGTGGTAACCGTTGCATTCTTTACAGATACATTATTAAAAGCACCGTTCCCTCGGAGTGTGTTTACAAGAGCACCAACGTGAGTGGTTGCATTCTTAATCTTAATATTATCTACAGCAATATATTTTAATGTAAAATCTACAACATCTCCAAATAGCCCCCCTCCGTTCATAGAGAGCTTCTTTATGGTATAGCCTCTACCCTCTATTGTTGAACCTTGCGGAAGTTGCAGCGGTGCAAGATTTTTGTTGTTCATGTTCAGATCTCTCATAACAACAAACGTACTGTTATCCTCCAAGCTGCTGCCAAACTGTGCTAACCATGCCAAATCAGACGCTTCATCTATAATGTAGCGGTTACGTTTATCCTTTGTAGGTTGGGTAATTGTTCTACCATCCCATTTATCCTCCGGCTGCTGCACAAAACTGCCTAACACATTGGTGCGCTTGTTGGCCGTTAGCGCAATAGGGCTAACGTTACGTTCATTTATCAGCCCCCCTGTTCCTGCATATTTTATACGGCAAAGGGCAGACACCGCCCCATTCATAGGGACAAAGAGATAGTTTGTTGCTATATAATGGTAGGTATCACCCTCCAAGACAAGGGTCTCATTTGGGAAATCCGTGAATGTAAAGGTAAATGAGGATGTTTCACCTAAAGCATTGCCTGTGAATGGATTAAACGATGTAGCAACACCATTGAGAGTTATTTCTGAACAGTGTATGTCTGTTTCAGGATAAATTACGTTGTCTGCAATATTCAGCCGGGCAAACGGACGTGTAAGTACCACACTCTCCTGCATTTGGCTAAAAACGCGAATCGCAGATACAGCATAAAAAGCATCCAACTGCTCCATTTTGGCAAAACCTCCGGCAAGATAATCTGTATAGCGAGCGGTTATCACGCCGGCATCAGATACGGTATAGGCGGTGTTCTCTCCATCATAAGCCCAAAACAACACATTGTAGCTATACCCGTTAATAAGACTAAACTCAACACCTCTATTTAGAGCATCTCCAAGAGCCAACTCTTTTCTATACACCTCTGCACCGGTACTGCCATCATATACGGCAACAAGCAGACGGTTAACACTGCTCCCGTCGCTTATAGCACGGGTTTTAAGTCCCAAATCGCTCTCTACCCCAAACTTTACCGTTACAGACTCATTTTCTACATAATCAGGCTCAACCAGACTACTAATGCAACCAACAAGCAGCGGCATAACCGCTACAGAAAAATATCGTATTGTATGT
>CAVIKQ010000012.1:3848-12758 GCA_963643305.1 Eggerthellaceae bacterium | reverse complement strand
GTATGTAGTATTCGTCTAATCATTAAGGTTTGATTATTATGTTATGGTCTCCGTCAAAATCAACATCTATATTAATTCCTCCCGATGAGGTCTGTGTTAAAAATTTCCCCTTTACAATGGTATGAACACCCCTGCTCAATGGTACTCTTTCTAAATTACTCATTGCCAAACGATTGCCCTCTCTATCAAAAACCTCTACCCTCACGGTGACAAACGATCCTGTGCTGCTGCAAAAGATATTGTCATAACCTAATGAGACTAACCCTCCCGTCTGCTCGGTAAGTTTGTTATTAAGGCTAAAGCCGGTAATGGAGTTTACCGGCTCATTAGCGAATATACTATACACATTAGGGTAAAACCCAGCGAAGGATAAGACAGCCTTGTAGTTTTCTATGTTAAATAGTTTATGTTTCCTCACCTCGCTATCAATAAAATCCTGCAGGTCTGTACTGACAACGCTTAAAGTTGCGTAGGGTCTCTCCATCTTTATTACCCCTATCTGCCCTACCTCTCCCTGCATATCCTCCTCAACAGTTATGTTGCATTTACCGGCAAAAGCGTAACCGCCGCACTCATCATTGTCACCAACGTCTTCTGACTTTGATATATTCAAAAAATCATTGATATTGTAAGCAGCTGATTTGCAATCATTATCTGCAACATCAGACCATACCATAACAACATAGTTGCCGGGCAAGGCCTTAAGTTCAAGTGCAATATCAAAACCTTCTGCAACATCTCTTGTTAAAACAACCTTGTCTAACGGTGCCCAAACCGAGCCGCTAACGGTCTGCGGATAGAGGCATACGGTATAGTGTATCTTGTCTGCAGACAAAGCCCCTTTAGTAGAGATCTTTTTCAGATTGTCTGTATTAATCTCTCTCTCAGCCACATCGGTTACGTAGTGCAGCCTCACCTTGAACGCAGCCTTTTCATGCGGTTCAAGATAATCACGGACGCGACACCCCGATACTAACCCCGATACTAATAGCAAGAGAATTAATACTTTAAAATATCTGCTTATACACATATCCCTTTTCGTTAAGCCCACTTCTCTTTGTAAGAGATTATAACATCCCGTATATCCTCTTAATAATCAGCAATGTAAGTAAAGCCCACGACTCCGTTACTTAAATAAAATCAAACTGTAACGAATTTTGTGTAAAAAAATATTGTCATTTATTAAAATTACTATAACTTTGCCGCGTCAATCCTCTCTCTTACAAAGAGTTCTAATGTCTCTTACAAAGAGATATTACTTTTTTTCAGCAGATTATCATCTATAGAGATTTCAGTATCAGGCTGTTTGCCTTGTCTACCGCTACAGTGTCGAGCGATGCAAGATATATACGTGTTGTAGCCTCTGAATCATGCCCCATCCCCTCGCTTATTACAGATAGCGGGATATTCTTGCTTTTGGCTATACTTGCCCAGGCGTGACGTGCAACATACATGGTAAGCGGCACAGACAATCCTAACCGTTCGCCAATGATTTTAAGGGCACGGTTCACGTTCTGCGCCGTGTTAATGTACTGTCTCCGTTCATCTACACCGCTGTTAGGATTAATAATGGAGAGCAGGAAAACAGAACTGACTATATCATATTTGTCTGCTATCTCCTGCATACATTTCTCCCATTTTACAAAGAGCTGCTGTCTTGTCTTGCGTCTGCGGTAAGACAATATGCCTCCGTTTAAATCCTTCTTTCTCAGATATGCCATATCAATGAAAGACATTCCACGTGTATAGAAACTGAAAAGGAACATGTCTCGGGCAAAATCGAGAACAGGATTACGGGAAAGATCTGTGTTTCTTATCTGCCTTACAACCTTGAGAGATACAGCTCGTTTTGCAGTCTTCTCAATACCGGTATAGACGTTCCTAAAGGGAAACTGCTGCACTGCAAGGTTACTCTCCACAGCTCTGTTATAGACTGCACGCAGATTGCGCATATAAAATGATGAGGTGTTGTAGCCTACCCCTCTATCTCTGAGATATGCCTCGTAAGCCTGCATAACGTAAGAATCTATATCGTCAAAGAATATATCAACATTACTGCCGTCACAGTCCTGTATCCTGCTTGCCAAGAAGCGCTGGAAGCTGTTCATTGCCGATGTGTAGGTTTCCGATGTCCGTGTTCTGCCAAGCTGTTGCAACCGAGTGATGGTATCCTCCATAAAGCGGAAAAAGGATTGCCCCTCTGCCGGTCTCCTTAATCTCTTTGCCACACCATCTGTTGTAAAATTTTCGCCATTTACTACTTTTTTCTTCTTCATTCTTATCTATGTTAAAATGGTTAATAATTTGGTCTGTGCGTATCTACACACAGCCTTATAGCTGTTGCAAAGAAAGGATGCGACCTATGAAACTACAAATAAAACAGGGTGAGACCTGGTTACAAGCCGTTTTTATCGGGAAGGGTCTTATTGCAATAAGCCAACGTGCAGAGGCAAAATTTATTCTGATTATGCCAAGGCTAAGTGAGTGTAATCTAAGTTTACAATATTTTTTCTATTTTTGCCATTGGGCATTATTGTTAATTGATTGATGGAAATTTTTGTAATAGTAGTACTTATACTGTTGAACGGAGTGTTGTCTATGTCTGAAATAGCATTGGTTTCTGCTCGCAAGTCAAAGTTTGAGTCAAAAGCCAAAAAGGGCAGCAAGTCTGCATCGGCAGCGTTGAGATTGATTGAAAAACCGGATTATTTTCTCTCTACCATACAGATAGGCATTACGTTAATCGGTATCTTAACCGGATTGTATTCCGGAGAGGCACTTGCAGGCTATTTGGCAGAGTACATAGCCTATATACCTGCGCTGGAGCCTTATGCCGCAACAATTTCCAAGACATTGATAGTCATTGTTGTAACATACCTTACATTGGTATTAGGGGAATTGGTCCCAAAAAGGATAGGGATGAGTTTCTCAGACAGTGTCTCTATGATTGTTGCCCGGCCAATGACACTGCTCTCCACAATTGCATCGCCATTTGTATGGCTGCTCTCTAAAAGCACATGGCTCACAGTAAAGGTTTTGGGATTAGACAAGAACAAAGAATCAAAAGTGACCGAGGAGGAGATTAAAGCTATTGTAAAGGAGGGGTATAACGACGGTGAGGTTCAGGAGGTTGAACAGGATATTGTAGACAGGGTATTTACACTTGGAGACCGCACTGTAGATTCGGTGATGACACACAGGAGCGAGATGATTTGGTTAGATATAACAGACAGTGTGGAGAGTATTAAAAAGAAAATGGAGGAGGATCTGTTTGATGTATATCCGGTCTCTTCCGGCAATCTCGATGACCTTTTGGGTGTGGTCTATCTTAAAGATCTCTTTTTCCATATCTCCTCTCCCGATTTTTCTCTGCGGAGCATGATTCGTCCGGCTCAGTTTGTTCCGGAAAACCAAAGTGTCTACACAACCTTGGAGCAGTTTAAAAAGGCCGGGGTCAAATATGCCCTGGTAACGGATGAGTTTGGAGGGATACAGGGGATAGTCACATTAAAGGATATTATGGAGGGATTGGTAGGGCAGATGCCTGAACAGGGGGATGAACCGGATGTTGTTGAACGAGAAGATGGCTCATGGCTTATAGACGGGCAGTATCCGTTCTATGATTTTCTTGCACTCTTTGATATGCAGGAACTGTACACAGACTACGATTGCAATACCATAAGCGGGCTGATTCTCACCATATTGGAGAGAATGCCCAAGGTTGGGGAGAAGATTCATTGGTCATGCTTTGACATGGAGGTGGTAGATATGGACGGTGCACGCATAGACAAGGTGTTGGTTAAACGCACAGACCCTGCCGCAGACCGGGAGCAGTAGCAAGGCCGGTGCAATAACAAGAGCAATAGCAAGAGCGAGTGCAGCATGGCCGGGACTGCAAGGCAAAAGCGTAAGCAAGGCAAAAGCCGTAGCAAGGCAAAAGCGTAAGCACGGCACAAGCCACGGCGAGGCAAAAGCGTAAGAATGGCAAAAGCCATGGCGAGGCAAGAGAGTAAGCAAGGCAAAAGCCGTAGCAAGGCAAAAGCGTAAGCAAGGCAAAAACCATGGCGAGGCAAAAGCGTAAGAATGGCAAAAGCCATGGCGAGGCAAGAGAGTAAGCAAGGCAAAAACCACGGCAAGGCAAAAACCACGGCAAGGCAAGCATAAAAAAAGCTCGAAGCAGCCACTCTCCTGCTCCGAGCCTTTCAATAAAAACTCAACATTAAAAACTATTACACAATAAACACCCCTCAGTCAAAAAAGTTCATCGGCAATTAAAATTTCCATATTTCAGCTATATTATTTTCTCTGAAAATTTATTTTCATTACATTTGCCACTGAGGATTTTCATGTATTTTTCTCAACAGCACTGCAGATAATACATCATTTTCCTCAACATAATTATAATGTACAATCAAAAATATAGATTAATATTTATGTATAACAGATTGTGTAAAATAGACAATGAACCAGAAGACAGCATATTCCTGTTCGGTGCCAGACAGACCGGGAAAAGCACATTCCTCCGTCAAAAGTTTCCCAGCAACATCTATATCGATCTGCTGAATTCAGATCTCAAATCGCGTTTTTTACGCAGACCGTCACTACTCTATGATATGCTCCGCGATAAAGATAGAGGGACACTGATTATAATAGACGAAATTCCGGAAGTTCCCGAACTTCTCAACGAAGTACATCGGCTTATTTCCGAAAAGGGACTTGTATTTATTCTATGCGGATCGAGTGGCCGCAAGCTAAAAAGAAAAGGATACAACACCCTCGGTGGTAGGGCATATCCTGTATATCTGTTTCCGCTCGTAAGTGCAGAGGTATCCGACTTTGACCTGCACAAAGCCCTTACCAACGGTATGCTTCCCCCTCATTATACAGTAAAGAGCCCAGAACGCAGACTTTCTGCCTATATCGATGTGTACTTAAAAGAAGAGATTAAAGAGGAAGCCCTTGTTCGCAACCTGAATGCTTTCCAGCGTTTTCTCGAAGTTGCAGCCATCACAGACGGAGAAATAATAAACTACAACAACATTGCCCAAGACTGCAGAGTAAGTGCCAACACCGTATCGGGCTATTTTGAAATTCTCGAAGATACCCTGATTGGGTTTAGAGTACCGGCTTATACCAAAACAATCAAGCGCAGACTTGTGCAGGCATCACGTTTTTACTATTTCGACGTAGGAGTTGTCAACCACCTGCTTCATCGCAAAGAGCTAATGAGAGGAACCCCCGACTACGGACACGCATTTGAGCACTTTGTCATTCAAGAGCTGCGAGCCTGGCTGTCATACACCGGCAGCAACGAACGGCTCTCATATTGGCGCACATATACAGGATTGGAAGTAGATGCCGTAATCGGTGATGCCCGCATAGCCATAGAGATAAAGTCTGTTGAAGAGGTGTTGCCACGGCACCTTAAAGGACTTAAGGCTTTTGTCGACGACTATCCCGATTGCCGCTCCATCATCGTAAGCCTCGACCCAATCAACCGCCGTATGGGGAATATAGAATGCCTACACATATTGGACTTTTTAAAACAGATGTGGTCAACAGGGCTGTAACATCCAAACGTTACTGCCCTCTACCCCACTATCGCCTCCTTAATGCAATCCACAATATAACGAACATCATCGTCTGAAACCATAGGACCCGCAGGGAGGCAGAACCCCACCTTGAACAGCTCCTCCTCCACCCCATTAGTATAAACCGGAGCACCGGCATAAACAGGCTGCCTGTGCATAGGCTTCCAGGTAGGCCGAGCCTCAATCTTCTTACCAAGCATAAACACACGCAACGCCTCCACATTCTCATTCGGCTGGCAATCTGTCACCGGAGAAGACACCTTATGAATCACCCCGGCGGCTCCACCAACAGCACTCCCCACAACCTCCTTATAGGCATTCTCCTGTCCAACTATACGCACCCACGGATCAAGCGTTGCCGCGCATAGCCAGAAATTGGAATCGTAGCGAGGGTCTGTCGGCTGCTTATGAATATGCACCCCAGGAATATCGGGAAGCAACTCCTCATACAGAGCCTGTACATGCCGGTGGTGAGCAATATGAGCATCAAGCACCGTCATCTGACCGCGACCAATCCCGGCACAGACATTAGACATACGATAATTATAACCTATGGCAGTATGCTGATAATAAGGATAAGCATCGCGGGCCTGAGTCGCATACCACATCACCTCATTGGCATCCTCCGCATTGCGGCACACCAACGCTCCACCTCCCGACGTGGTAATCATCTTGTTGCCATTGAACGACAGCACCCCATACCTGCCAAACGTACCAAGCACCCGACCATTAAAACGCGAGCCCAGCCCCTCAGCAGCATCCTCAATCACCGGAATCCCATATTTATCCGCAACAGCCAAGATCTCATCTATCTTGTACGGCATCCCATACAGCGCAACAGGGATGATGGCTTTTGGATACCTCCCGATTTTCTCCTTCCTCTCTATTATCGCCCTCTCCAACAGCTCCGGATCCATATTCCATGTCTCCCCCTCCGAGCCCACAAACACCGGCTTAGCCCCAAGATAGGTTACCGGGTGAGACGATGCGCAGAAAGTATAGCTCTGCACTAACACCTCATCCCCGGCCTTCACACCGCAGCCAATAAGCGCCAGATGCACCGCCGCAGTACCGGCCGACAGACACACCACCTTACGGTCAAGAGGTTCTGCAGTCACTAAGTCCTTGCCGTCATTAAACCTACCGCTATGACCATCTGTAATCATTGAACTTATAGAAGTGTCCGCAGGAGAACTCCCCTCTTTAAGCGATGCCACCCCATTCACAAACCCCTCTAACTCCTTCTCAAAAGCATTCACATTAGGGCCCATAGGCACCACCCAATTAGTATCAAAAGCCTCCTGCACATACCGCTGCTCCATCCCCTCCTCGCTCATATGAGCAAGACAGAGATAAATCATCTTTCTCTCCTCCATACTACATTACGTATTTCGCTGTTATTCAAAGAAAATCAGACAAATAATTTTCTCGCAGAATTGTTTAAGATAAATCACCCTCTCTATCACCAAATCCGGCAGATAGACATATCCTTTTTATGCCAAAGCTAAAGCCCATGAACGCTTTTCTGAAAATTGACTATTAACTGTATAACAGATTGTGTAAAATTGTCCACTACACTTCCTCCCCGGCAAACTTAACCTTGAAGCCAAGCACCGTGGCAAAAATCATCTCTATATCTTTAATAAAACTATAGTGGCGATAGTAATAGCAATTAAGCCGCACCTTATCCGGATATATCACTGTGTCATTATACTCCACGGCTATCTCCTGCATAGGACGGGTATCCCCGGCGGCCTGACATTTAGCCACATATCCCGAAATCATCTCATCTTCAAGGCGGTACTTCAAAGTTGCCGGCCCGGTAATCCCAGGGCGCAGCTTAAGCACATCCCTATCATCCCCCACCAACCTGTCCGCATATCCCGGCACATCCGGCCGAGGCCCAACGAAAGACATATTACCAATAAGGACATCCCACAACTCAGGCAACTCATCTATCTTATAATGACGCAATTTTGCTCCGAACGGAGTAATACGACTATCACCCGCAACCGACACTGAAGACCAATCGCTGCCGGAACCTGCCAAGGAGACCACAGGCGGCTTCACAGTCATCGTCCTGAATTTATGACAAGTAAACAAGCTTCCATCTTGCCCTACTCTCTTTTGGCAAAAGAACACAGGGCCACCAGGCATCTTCACTCTCACCAGCACCGCAGTCACCACAATGACCGGCCATAAGAGCATCAGTCCCAGCAGAGCTATCACCCTGTCAAAAATCCATTTAAGAATCATGATTATCTTTCCGTCAACGTTATTGATTAAACTCAACAGCCTTCCTCACCTCCTCATATTGCCTCTGCACCGCAAGTGTATAATGCCTGATGTCCACACCTATAGTATGAAACCGTGTCAGCATCTGTCTGCTCATAGCCATATTACCAATCTTTAAATTCAGATAAGCCGCATAGACTATATAGTATGCCATCGTCCTGTCGTAATTACATTTCTTTAGTTCCTGATTTAGCTCATGCGCACATTCGAAAGCTTCTATTTGCGCCATTTCCAGATCCTCATTACTCACTACACCAATAGCCTTTATTTCCTCTTGGCTTAACCCCTGAGTGTTTCGAAACCTCATGATGGCATCCTTAAATGCTATCGCTTCGTCTGCCAATACCACCAGAAAATGAACCTTCTCTCGCAGATTATTATTCTTCTCACACAGCGTCATGATTTTGTGTAGCGTATTGCTTAATACGCCCATATATTCCCTGCATTTCAGCCCGAAGTTTGCCCTCGCCTTCTGATACTCCACTTTCAACATCAGCATCTCTTTCTTCCTGTACAGGAAGTCATCAGGCAGTTCTTGCAGCTCTCTATCAAACTCATCTATATATTCTGCAATACGCTTCAAAACCTTTTCAAACAAATTCTGAATGCCTACGGGGTACAGGTTGTACATTTGACTATTCTGAACAATTAAGTTCAGTGCCCTCAGATACTCAAAAGCTACCCTGCTAGAGTAATTCAGATAATGGTCTGCTTCATTGAATAACTTTATACTATACTCTTTCCATCCATAGTCATTTTCAAAGTATAGCTTCAACAACCTGATATCAAAAATCATCCTCCTCTCGCCATCTGGCATCAGGGTTCGCTTGACCACCATCTCATCCAACAATTTCCGGTTGGCATCAGTGCGGTCATGTCTGCGGTTTTGCATATACACCACATCGTAAGCATCCAACAGTTGCGAAAAGTCTTTGTAATTCAACCCCATAATGACCCCTGTCAGCTGTTTTATCTTCTCTTCATCCCCTCTCTCATAATAATAGTACATCAAGTCCTCGAACAC
>CAVIKQ010000012.1:0-3838 GCA_963643305.1 Eggerthellaceae bacterium | reverse complement strand
CTTCAACGCTATATATCTTCCTCTCATACAGCAATTCCTCCAACTTCTTAACATAGACAGTCACTCCTTCTTCATCCTCCAGATTCCTGTATGCACCATAGATGTTGATTGCCGTCCTAACATACTCGTCACTGTCCATTACAGTCCCTTTGATATAGGGCGACATCATATCTATCAGTTCTCTATACTCATACCTAGTCCAGAGAACATACGACTTCAGCCTTTTCCACTCGTACCACTCTCTGTAAGCAGACAATTCTTCCAGTGCGTCATACAGTCTTTTTACGGCTCCGATTTCAAAGAGGATGTTCATTGCTGGCAGAAGAAACCGTTTTGCTTCCCACCTAAAGAGTTCCTTCCGGCTCAGCCACAGGTAGTACTCATAACGCTTAACATCATAATCCAAAGCCTCCTTTCCTGCGAGCAGCCTCTTTCTGCGTTGCATCAGCCAAGTCCATCTTGTACCAACTACCATCAAAGGAATAAGAAGTACACATGGAATATACCAGTACAGCCGGAATACGAGCAGAATCATAACGACAGATATAGAAACAATTAACACCCATACCGAACTACTGTTTCCAAACCACTCCTTCTTCCCCAAGTAACCAAATTTATAGGCCACAAGAGAAATCAGTACGCCACCTAACCAAGAAATAAGATTCTGTAATGTCAAGTATGATTCTATAATGCCGTTCATTATATTGTCGTTATAGATACTTCCCCAAATTATTCTTCGACATCAGCGTATGCCACCTTGTAGCTCTATTATCAAATCCTGACTGCTGTACATAACCTTTTTTACGCCAAAGCCAAGGCATATAAAATCTTTTCTGGGAATCGACCACTAACCCACTGACTTTCAAATCGAGTTCAGAAGGCAAGGTGCAGAGCTGAGCTGTGACCAGACCTATTTTTATTAAAGGCTTAAGTGTCTTCAGCATCTTTATTTCTTGATAAACAGAAGTTTGAGGATTCCGACAAGCAAACCCCAACCTTAAGACAGGTAAAGAACAATAAATGTCAGAAACAAGTATCTTCGCTTCTGCGCACATAATCTTGACGGACTGTATCTAACCAGTCTTAAGGCTATGCTGCCAAGCTATATTGTGGAAAGGTTAGTCTATCCCCCTTCTCGTTAAGTTTTTTATATTCATAGAGTTATCTACCATCTTCCCGGCAATAGTATCGTTTCTCTTCACATACCTAAATTTCTTATATATGCCACAAATCAGGTTAATACCTGTCCAAAAGACACTACTGTATACTGGGAAGCGCATCGTATCGTGCCACAGGCGGTAATGCCAGCCAATCATCGTCGCATATCTGTGAGTGGAGACACTTCCGACTCGTCCACGGCGATATTTAGCCATACATTCGTCAAGAAGGTAGCAGTCGCAGTGTTTAATGACCTTCAACCACATAGCGTAGTCATTGTTCTTCTTAATGTCAGCGATTTGTAATAAACCGACATGCTCTCTGTTGTACATCACCGTCAAACACCCAGGCCAGCAGAAACTATACATTCCCGTCTTGCCGACATGTCGCGGTCCACTAACTCGCACTCCTGTCTGCCGTGAGCCTTCATCAATCTCCTCATAACAAGTATAGGAGAAATGGTAGCCGTTCTTCACCATAAAATCCAGCTGCCGTTCCAGTTTTTCTGGCAGCCAAAGGTCATCACTGTCAAGGAAAGCAATCCAACGGCCGGAGGCGCGGCAGAGTGCTTTATTGCGAGTAATCGCAGCTCCTGAATAGACAGGATTACACTCGTAATTTATTCGAGAATCTTCCTGCGCAAAAGCCGCAACTACCCACCGAGTGTCATCCGTTGAGCAATCATCCTGCACAAGCAGCTCCCAGTTTTGGTAGGTCTGCGCCTGCACACTCTTAATCGTATCCCCGATAAACTGCCCACATACCCAAGTAGGCATTATTATAGAAACTAATCCGTAGCTTTGCATATCAAAGAACTACATTTGACCGCGGCTCATTGCTTCTAAATTCAGTACACCACGTATTTTGTTGGGCATAAACCTCCTGAAAGGATAAAGCACCCTCACACTGAGCCACATAAATGGCGTATAATATAAATTTAGGTAACAATAGGCTCTGCGAAAATTAAACTTGCTAATAAGAAAGTCCTGAATACCTGAATGCTCCGTTATTGTCCTAGCACCATCACAGACATACGCCAATCCCTTTTCTGACAAGTAATACTCATTCATTTTATACAGCAATCCATAATATGGAAAGGTCGAGTCGTGCAAAGCTTTGGGCAACGCCTTGAGTGTGCAATAATCGCAGGTATTATCGATAATTCTGTTTAGTGCTACTGCAACCGCTTCTCCTGTATCTTTGTTGTAATCTGCCCAAAATTGCAAATTGTCCTGCTGCACCATCCTGTCTATGTCATCTTGAGAAACTCTTGAGCCTTTCACCTTATAGTTGCCCAATGCTTCATTGTATATTTTAAGAGCGATTCTTTGAAATTCATCTTTGTTAATCCGCTTGACATCATAAGTTTTTAAAGACCGACGGACACAATTCCGCACTTTTGGACTCAACTCTTCCATGCCATCAAAGGAGTCTTTTAAGACAAACCAGAAGCGACTATCGACTTGTAAATCAAAATCGTAAACATTTCTAACCATTCTCCCCCCCCCTGCAAGTAATTGTTTTGCGGACGCTTTACTCATACGGACCTCTTTATATAAAGGTCCGTTGAAGATCCACGCGCCTTTATAAAGGTGGTATTGACTTTTAACATCGAGATAACTCATTACAGTTTGATTTGTTTTGTCGGAATTCCAGTGACAATGTCCCCTGGTGGGATTGATTTGTTCACCAGTACCATAGCACCTATCACAGCCCTTTCACCTATCAATTAGTAGTCAATTTTTGGAAAAGCATAAAGCAGAGGTATGTAGAGAATACCACATCCTTAATTTCCCCACTTTTAATTGATTTTTCACTTGAAACTAACAATTTTTATTGTGCTGCTTACATTTTTAACATCTCAAGATGCTTGTTGCCTCCAATGACAATGTTCTTGAAGAACGCTCCCAAGAATTCACACACAGAAACGCCTTTCATCAGTACCGTGCTTACTGTAAATCTTTTTGAGACCAGCGTTTTTCATAGCATTGATGACAACCTTAAAAAATACCCGTTAGGAATGGATGCCACATCTATCCCCTACCCGATAATTTCTGTCAAAAAATAAGCTTGCAATGCTACTAAAAATCCAATGTATATACATTTTAAAACTATATTTCGATGGATTAAACAAATATATAGAAGTAACTGCCCCACAAAAATACAACCTATTTAACAATCTTTCGCAAAATGTCCTTTTTGATTGAGTAGCACTTCCATGCCTTATTCTGCGATAGTAGATGCACTCAGACGATGCAAAACTTACAAACTGGAACTTGTTAGATATTAAAAACATAAATAAACTATCTTCTCCATGTCGAAAATGAACGTCAAAACGCCTCTTCCCAATAACGTCCTTATGAATTAATTTATAGACAGCTCCATTAAAGAAGCGTCTAGCCTTATACCACTTAACAAATGTATATCCTCTATTTTTATCATAATCGCAAGTTATATTGTATGAGTGATACTCATCAGAACCATCAAAAAACAATAATGGGCGACACAATGAAATTGTATTTTTTGAAGCTTTTGCATACAATTCCTCTAAATAACACGGAGAAATAAAATCATCATCATCTAAAAATGTAATAAAGTCACCTAAAGCATAATCCAAGCCTAAATTCCTTGCATTACTAACACCCCCTATTTCAGTTTGATATAGACGAAGAGTATATTC
>CAVIKQ010000011.1:1407-24194 GCA_963643305.1 Eggerthellaceae bacterium | reverse complement strand
GTCTTATACGCAGCGGTATTTGCAACAGTAAATATTACCATTAATATTATCCTGCGGTCTCTATGGTGGAGTGAAACCCTTATCTCGTTGCCGGAAGAAATAATGCACCTGCTTGGCATTATTTGCGGTGTAGCACTTTTAAAATGCCGTAAGATTGCAAGAATTGCAATAGTATTAATCATGGTTGCATTTTGCCTTGTATTTAACAGAATTTACATACACTGGTTACAATATCTTTCTCATAGTAATCTAACCGGTGTGGTTTTGGAGCAAGTAGATAATAATCCTTTAATTGAAGATATTGATGGAAACACTGTTAATATAAGTACAATGCGAGGTTCATACATTGTTCTTGATTGCTGTTATACCCACTGTAGCATGTGTATCAAAAAGTTGCCAAAAATACAGCAACTGTATGAGAAGTATCTGAACAATCCCAATATACACGTGTATGTTTTGTTCTTTAGATTAGACAGTGAGACAAATAAGGGAATATCACAGTGGTTGTCCGCAAGGGGAAATTATTCA
The DNA here is from genome assembly GCA_963643305.1 of Eggerthellaceae bacterium. Taxonomy (GTDB): domain Bacteria; phylum Bacteroidota; class Bacteroidia; order Bacteroidales; family UBA932; genus Egerieousia. The sequence goes on along the minus strand of CAVIKQ010000011.1, from coordinate 23,666 downwards.
TTCCCTGTATTGTATGGAGCTTTTGATGAACTTTGTGCATCTTTTAAAGTTAATAGCTTTCCACAAATTGTTATAATGAATCCTGTGGGGGAAATAGTTTTTAGAGGCAGTAATGAGTTGGCAGAAAATTATCTTAAGCAAATAGCCCAAAGTATGTAAGAGAACAGAAATTTATTAAAGTAGAATATTGTTCGGTAAATAATAGTTATGTGTAAGAGATTGAGTTTATGTTCAAAGGCGGTATTGCTATTGGTAATACTGCTTGTATCAGCAGATAATATTATGGCAATGCCCAAACAGGAGATTGTTAGGGATAAGGGGCGTTTCTCCATGTTTATACATTGGGGGCTGTACTCTGTTTATGGTGGAGTCTATCGGGGTAAAAATGTAGAGTGGGGTTACAGCGAACAGATACAGTCTTTTGCAGGAATATTCTCAGACTGGTATGCACGAGCAGCAGAACAGTTTTCGGCAAAACAGTGGAATGCAGATTCTATAGCTGTATTGGCAAAAAGAGCCGGAATGGATGCCATAGTCTTTACATCAAAGCATCACGACGGCTTCTGCATGTACAATTCCAAAGAGACAGATTTTACTATAATGAACACCCCGTTTGGAAGAGATGCACTCATGGAGCTTAGCGAAGCCTGTAAAAGGCAGGGGCTTAATCTTGGAATCTATTTTTCATTGATAGATTGGCATTACCCTCCTGCATACCCAATATCGAGCCATAATGCAGACCCTATAACACCGGAGCATCATGAATACAACAAGAGGCAGGTGAAAGAGTTGTTAGAGAATTACGGAGCTGTTAGCGAACTTTGGTTTGATATGGGTTCACTTACCCGTGAGCAGAGCTGCGAACTGTATTGTTTGGTAAAAAGCATACAGCCAAACTGCAAGGTAAGCGGTAGGATTGGCAATGATTACGGAGACTTTGCCGTAATGCCGGATAATGTGATTCCCGATTTTCTTCCAAACAAACCTTGGCAGACAGCAGAGTCTGTGTATAAGGAGACATGGGGATATAGAAGCTGGCAGAAACATATTCCAATGAATGAGAAACTTGCAGAGAAGATAGAGTCGTTACAGAGAGTCATTGGTGCAGGAGGAAACTATCTTCTGAATATAGGCCCAACAGGAGACGGGGCTGTTACAGATTACGAAAAGATGCTTTTGCTCTCCATTGGGAAGTGGATAGACAGTTCAGGTTGGTTGGCAACAGCAAGAGCCTCGCTGTATAAAGATAATGATAATGTAAGACGGGAATTTTTAAGAGGCAGGTATGCAAAGCATGGTAAAGAGATTGCCTCTGTTGTTGATAAAAAAGGGAATAAGGTTTACGGATTAAAGGATGCAGATACTCTATATCATTACTCTATGTTCGATTATTACAGGACTAAAAAGGCTGTTTGCGGTTACAGATGGTATTTCCCGTACAGCACAGGCAGTTCTAAAATAAGGATAATTGTACCGGATATTGAGAACAACTTTGAAGCTGTCTACAAAAATGGGGAAACTGTGAGGCTGACGCATAAAAAGGAGATAGACAATGCGGATTGTATTTACGCACTTCTATCTAAGAGCTTAGATAGCAAGCAGATAGACATAAGTACCGTAGAGCGGATTCCTGTAAAGGCTCCGGCACAAATCTCAAAAGAATATAACTTTTTATCTAAGGAACAGGGTATTGCTTCCTTTGCTGTTGGTACGGCAGATGCCATTGAGGTATGGCACAACGGTAAACTTATAGCAGAGAGGATGTACACAAACATACAACCGAAACCGCTTGTTTTTGCAGTTCCGGTTGTAAAAGGTGAAAATAATCTAACAATAAAGTTGTTCAGCAGGTTTGACAGCTGCATCGATTACTCATTGCTCCCTGTTGCAACAAGGTATTTTGAGATTTGGTAGCCGGTGCCTATTCTGCCATAACTAACAAATTACCTTTTTAAACAACTTTGCAGAGAGTATTGTTTTACTTTTTATTAGGCAGGTCAAGCTCTAACTGCGGATGTTTCTTAGAAGAAACAGCAAACAGCAGCGATACCACAACAGCCACTATACCAAGACCTATAAAGATATACTCTGCGCCAACAGCAGCAGTCTGCTCCTGTGCAATCCTCATAACATCCCCCTCGGCAACAGTGATATATTTGTTGAATATAAGCCCTACAAAAATTGGGACTATAAGCATACCCATATTCTGAATCCAGTAGATAAGGGAATAAGCTGTACCCAGATTCTTCTCAGGAACAATTTTTGGAACCGATGGCCACATTGCGGCAGGAACCAACGAGTAGCCAACACCCAAAAGAGCAATGGCTATATAGCCAAAGTAGGTTACACTTGGAGCAAATGCAATAATGAGGTGAGATGTCAACACCAAGATAGAACCTATTATCATCCATCTTGTTCCCTTGCCTATCTTGTCTACCAATGTACCGAACAGTGGAGTAAAGATAACTGTAAAGAAAGGTATCATTGTAACCATCCATTTTGCAGTATCTACATCAATCCCAAATCTTGGGATAAGGATAGATGTTCCAAATTTCTTGAATGAGATAATACAGCAGTAGAAGAAGACACAAAGCAGAGATACCAAAATGAAGTGTTTGTTGCCAAGCACCCTAAAAATATCCGAAAATTTAAACTTGTCCTCTTCTGAGGTTACAACCTTGTCAGATGTACCAAGCTGTTTGTCGAACTTGGCATCCATTGCAACAAATATTGCCCATAGGATGGCTCCAAAGAACAGTAGCATAAGTCCAAACAGGGCTGGTTTGTTGGTATCTGTAAGTGCATACATCTCACCCTCCCCTTTCATTGTTACCAATATTGGAGAGAGGAAGAATGCCAAGGCTGTTCCCAATCTTGCAATAGCAAGCTGCAAGCCCATTGCCAATGCCATATTCTTGCCTTTAAACCACTTGGCTATAGAACGGGTTACTGCCACTCCTGCTATCTCACTGCCAAGGCCGAACAACATACAGCCCACGTATGCAACAGTAAGAGATCTTGTAGGGGTGAATCCTGCAGATATTGCAAATGCAACCAGGGCAGCACCGGCAACCATCATTCCCACAAAAATAGAACCGGTTACCCTTACACCCCACTTGTCGAGCAACATACCGCAGACTATTAGCCCTCCCCAAACGCACAAGAAAGAATATCCTCCGGCATAAAAGCCATAATTAGCTGAATTCCAGCCCAATTCTAACAAATCGGGATTTTTGAAAATATGCGATATTGTTGAGAACATATCGTCAAAGAAATAGGATGCAAACATTGGCACCACCAATAACGCCAATGCAATCCAGCATGCAGTCTTACTGTCTCTTAAAGATTTAATTGCTTTACTCATAATTTTAGGTAAGTATTATTATAATTAAAATTGTATTCTACTTTATTTGATATTAGGTTGTTCCAGACCGTAATGTTTCTTTGCATCAAGCGCCTTAAGCCACAACCCAAAAACAAGAGCAAGCACTCCAAGAGAGGCGAATACCGACATAGGAACAGTATAATTATATTTCAAAGGATCTGTAACGCCCGGATTGGTTGCAGAGATAACCATACCTATAATCATAGGGAACAGGTACAGACCTATATTCTGAATCCAGAAGATTACAGCGTATGCAGAACCCAACAATTTTTCATCTACAAGTTTTGGAACAGAAGGCCATAGAGAGGCCGGAACCAATGAGAAGGATATACCTAACAAGATAATCCCAACAACTGCCACAACAACAGATTTGGTTGCAGGAAGTACAAAGGCAAATGTAAGATGGCATAATATCATAAGGAGTGCACCGTATATGAGCATCGAAGCCCCTTTACCCCTCTTATCCAGGTAATTGCCAAGGAACGGAGTAATGGCGGCAGCCCCTATCGGGAACCAGAAAAAGATAAGCCCTGCTGTCTCTGCAGAGAGCCCGAGATTGCACTGCAACATATTTATCGCATATTTCTGGAACGGGAATATTGCAGAGTAATAAAGTACGCACAGAATAGCTACAAGCCAGAAGACCTTACTGCCAAACAGATATTTTAGGTCCGATAACTTAAACGGATCATCCTTCTCCTCTCCGCTCTCTCCCATCTGTTTTTCAAGTTTCCTATCCATAAACGCATACGCTATAAATGAGATAAGCCCTATGATAAGGAGTATAACCGCAAATAAGACAGGTCTCGATACACTTGCCGTAGCCCCAATCTTTGTTGCAACAAACGGAGAGCCAACCATAACAACGGCAACGCCTACCCTTGCCAAAGCCATCTCACAACCCATTGCAAGAGCCATCTCCTTGCCCTTAAACCATTTTACAATTCCACGGGAAACGGTTATACCGGCCATCTCCACTCCGCATCCGAATATCATAAAACCTATTGCAGAACATTTGGCAGAAGCGGGCATACCTGCATAGAATGGCGTAAGATTCCACCATGAATCTGAGATATTCAGGTTGTTAGTAAAGAACGCCTCAACAGAGCTGCCTGCAAATGCGTCTGAAACAGCAAAATAATTGATTGAAGCACCGGCCACCATTACAACACCAGACAAGATAGCGGTAAACCTAACCCCCATTTTGTCCAAGATGATACCCGCAAAGATGAGGAAAAAGACAAATACATTAAGGAAGGTCTCAGAGCCGGCATATCTGCCGTAAGCAGTTGGATCCCATCCCCTATATTCCTGTAACATACTCATTAAAGGGGAGAGTATATCCATAAAGATATATCCAAAGAACATTGCCATTGCCAGCAATACAAGTGCGGTCCACCTCATGGCCGCAGAGTCTTTTAGAGTTTTAATTGTACTATTCACGATTATATGATTTATTAATTTACTTAGGACACGAAAAACGCCAACCAAGTTAGGTATTTTTATCATAACTGTCAAAAAAAGTTGTAACTTGCGCCCCCAACAAACTTAAAAACGAGGTGAGATTATTAGATAATATCAATTATCCCAAAGAGATACGAGAACTGAGCATAGACCAGCTTGACACTCTGTGTGGAGAAATAAGGGAATACATGATAGAGTGCTGTGCAAAGAATCCGGGACATCTCGGAGCCAGTCTTGGCGCAGTTGAGCTTGCTGTTGGTATTCACTATGTCTTTAATACACCAACAGACAAGCTTGTATGGGATGTGGGGCATCAGGCATACGCTCATAAGATACTTACCGGCAGAAAAGAGGCCTTTAAGAACAACAGGAAACTTAACGGATTAAGTGGTTTTACAAAGAGGGCAGAGAGCGAATATGACCCGTTTGGTGCAGGTCATACATCAACCTCAATATCCGGAGCACTTGGTATAGCTGTAGGAGAACAGCTACGCGGACTGCATAACCACATAATAGCGGTAATAGGAGACGGTGCATTATCGGGAGGATTGGCATACGAGGCACTTAACAATGCCGGCTCTATGAATTCAGACATATTGGTAATCTTAAACGACAACCAAATCTCTATAGACAAGAATGTTGGAGCCATGCACAACTACCTTGTAAAGCTCTCTACATCACCTCTCTACAACAGAATAAAAAACAGAGTATGGAACAGGCTTGGCAACGGCAGAGTTAGAAGATTAATCCAAAAATTCTGGATTACAACAAAATCTGCGCTCCTTAAAAACGGAACACTCTTTGCATCTATGGGGTTCAGATATTTTGGCACAATAGACGGCAACGACATAGGCCAGCTTGTAACAACATTATCTAACATAAAAGATATACGGGGCCCCAAGATTCTGCATGTAAGGACAGTAAAAGGGAAAGGATACAAGCCTGCCGAGCAGAATCAGACTGTATGGCACGCTCCAGGCATCTTTGACATAAAAACAGGAGAAAGGGTTAAAAGCAATGATTGCAGACTAAAATATCAGGAGGTGTTTGGCAATACCATAATAGATTTGGCAAAATCCAACCCCAACATAGTTGGCATAACACCGGCCATGGCAAGCGGATGTTCCATGACAAGGATGATGGAGACCCTCCCTAACCGAAGTTTTGATGTTGGCATTGCAGAGGAGCATGCTGTGACATTTGCCGCAGGGTTGGCAGCCGCAGGAATATTGCCATTCTGCAACATCTACTCAACCTTCCTGCAAAGAGCGTACGACAATATTGTACACGATGTAGCGCTTCAGAACCTTAAAGTAATCTTCTGCATAGACAGAGCAGGTCTCGTAGGGGAAGATGGGGCAACACATCACGGCTCTTTTGACCTTGCATACCTCCGCCCTATTCCAAACATAACAATAGCTGCCCCAATGAATGAAGTTGAGCTGCAAAACATAATGTACTCTGCCACCCAAGAGCAGTACGGGGCAACCGCAATAAGGTATCCGAGAGGGAAATGCGAGGGGCTTCCGCTCCCTGGCGAATACACCTATATAGAACCCGGAAAAGGGAGGGAGCTGCTGCACGGAAAACAGATAGCAATCCTCTCATTAGGGACAACCGGCAACAGGGTAACAAGGGCAATAGAGCAGCTTAAAGAGCAGGGAATAACCCCCGGCCATTATGATATGCGTTTCCTAAAGCCTTTAGATACAGAGCTTTTAGACAAAGTCCTTAACAACTATGACAAAATAATAACAATAGAGGACGGCGTAACAAAGGGAGGGCTGTATGGTGCAGTCTGCGAATATGCCGCAGCAAAGAGACCTTTAAAGATTATATCTATGGGTATTCCCGATAAATTTATAGAACAAGGCACCATTGACGAACTCACAACCATCTGCAAATACAATATAGAGGAGATAGCTGCATTATTAAAGGAGGAGTGGGAGAAGCAATAGTTAAAAATTCTAAAAAATCCCCAAAATATTTTGCAAATAAAAACAAAACACCTATCTTTGCAATCCCAAACGAAAAAGGGGTAAAAATTATATTGCCGATGTAGCTCAGTTGGCCAGAGCAGCTGATTTGTAATCAGCGGGTCGTGGGTTCGAATCCCTCCATCGGCTCAAAGTTATTTGAAGTAAATTAGGGGAGATACCAAAGTGGCCAACTGGGGCAGACTGTAAATCTGCTGTCGTACGACTTCGTAGGTTCGAATCCTGCTCTCCCCACAATTGCGGAAGTAGCTCAGTTGGTAGAGCATCAGCCTTCCAAGCTGAGGGTCGCGGGTTCGAACCTCGTCTTCCGCTCTTTTTTTGTGTTCGCCAGTGTAGCTCAGGGGTAGAGCGCTTCCTTGGTAAGGAAGAGGTCATGAGTTCAAATCTCATCACCGGCTCTATCAGTGTGTAAAAAAATATACAATTAAATTAATTTATTTATTATGGCAAAAGAAACTTTTAAAAGGGATAAACCACACGTTAACATTGGTACTATAGGCCACGTTGACCATGGTAAAACCACTTTGACTGCTGCTATTACAACAGTACTTGCAAAGCAGGGTCTTTCTGAGTTACGTTCATTCGACTCAATCGACAACGCTCCTGAGGAGAAAGAGCGTGGTATTACTATTAATACTGCACACGTTGAGTATCAGACTGCAAAACGTCACTATGCTCACGTAGACTGTCCGGGCCACGCCGACTATGTAAAGAACATGGTTACAGGTGCCGCTCAGATGGATGGTGCTATCTTGGTTGTTGCTGCTACTGACGGTCCTATGCCTCAGACACGTGAGCACATCCTTCTTGCACGTCAGGTAAACGTTCCAAAGATTGTTGTATTCCTGAACAAAGTAGATATTGTTGATGACCCTGAGATGATTGACCTTGTTGAGATGGAGGTTCGTGAGCTTCTAAGCTTCTACAACTTCGATGGCGACAACACTCCTATCATCCGTGGTTCGGCACTTGGAGCTCTTAACGGCGATCCTCAGTGGGAGGCTAAGATTATGGAGCTTATGGATGCAGTTGACGAGTACATTCCGCTTCCTCCACGTGACAACGAGAAACCTTTCCTAATGCCTGTTGAGGATGTATTCTCTATCACAGGCCGTGGTACAGTTGCTACCGGTAGAATTGAGACAGGTGTTATCAAAGTTGGAGAGGAGATTCAGATTATCGGTCTTGGCGAGGAGCCTAAGAAATCAACCGTTACCGGAGTTGAGATGTTTAGAAAACTTCTCGATGAGGGTGAGGCCGGAGATAACGTAGGTTTGCTTCTTCGTGGTATAGACAAGAAGGAGATTAAGAGAGGTCAGGTTATTGCAAAACCTGGTACAATCACTCCTCATAAGAGATTCCAGGCTGAGATTTACGTTCTTAAGAAAGAAGAGGGTGGACGTCACACTCCATTCCACAACAAATATCGTCCTCAGTTCTACATCCGTACATTGGATGTAACAGGCGAGATTCTTCTTCCAGAGGGTGTAGAGATGGTTATGCCGGGCGATAACGTTACAATTACAGTAGAGCTTATCTACCCTGTAGCTATCAACGAGGGTCTACGTTTTGCAATCCGTGAGGGTGGTAGAACAGTAGGCGCAGGCCAGGTAACCAAGATTTTGGAATAATAAGATTCTAATATAAAAACTATCATCACCGATTGATGATGATAGTTTTTTATAGGGACATAGTTCAAGGGTAGAATAGTGGTCTCCAAAACCATTGATGGGCGTTCGAATCGCTCTGTCCCTGCTAACCAAAAGTTACGATTTGGTTATTTAATCAGGTAACACAAAAGCTTCCATTTGTAGTTATCATAATTAAAATGATATGAACAGAATAGCTTTGTATTTTAAAGAGTCGTACAACGAACTTACCAAAAAAGTGAGTTGGCCTACATGGTCTCAACTCCAGAGCTCAGCTATACTTGTTATGGTAGCTTCCGTGATTATTGCAGCTGTTGTCCTTGTAATGGACTTCACTTTTGAGAACATTATGAAGGCCATTTATAACATGTTATATTAATCATGGCAAACACACCTAAAGACTGGTATGCACTCAGAGTTTTCTCCAGTGCCGAGAAAAGAGTAAAGGAATATATCGAAAACGAAATAGAGAGGCTCAACCTCTCCTCTTCTGTTTCCAAGATTCTCATTCCTACAGAGAAGATTTTTCAGGTAAAGAACGGTAAAAAAGTCAATTCTGAAAAACTTTTATACCCCGGATACCTCTTTATAGAGGCAGCAATGACCAAAGAGGTCTATTCTGCAATAAAGAGTGTAAACGGAGTTGTGGATATAATGGGAACCAAGGATAAGGCCATTCCTTTAAGACCGGCAGAGATAAGGCAGATTCTACAACAGGTAGATGAGTCTATGGAGAAAGATGAAGAGAACATGACTCCATTTATCAAGGGAGAGAAGGTAAAGGTTACAGATGGCCCTTTCAAAGATTTCAACGCAGTAATTGAGGAGGTCTTGGATGACAAGAAGAAACTTAAAGTAAGCGTAATGATCTTTGGCAGAAAGACAATAGTAGAGCTAAATTTTGTTCAAATAGTAAAAGTATAAAACATAATTATTATGGCTAAAGAAATTGCCGCATTCATTAAATTGCAGATTAAAGGCGGAGCCGCCAATCCATCACCTCCTGTAGGACCGGCGCTTGGTTCAAAAGGTGTGAACATTATGGATTTCTGCAAGCAATTTAATGCTCGTACTCAAGACAAGGCCGGTAAGGTATTGCCAGTGATTATTACAGTTTTCAGTGATAAATCATTTACTTTTGTAGTTAAACAACCACCGGTAGCCGTTCAATTAAAGGAGGCTGCCAAGATACAGTCTGGTTCTGCGGAGCCAAACCGTAAGAAGGTTGCAACTATAACTTGGGATCAGGTTCGCGCAATAGCTCAAGACAAAATGCCGGATATGAACGCATTTACTCTAAAGTCTGCGATGAGCATGGTAGCAGGTACAGCAAGAAGTATGGGTATTAATGTGGAAGGAACATTTCCTGCCGATGTAAAATAAAATCACACGCACATGAGCAAGCTTACAAAGAATCAAAAAACAGCTGAAGCAAAGGTAGAGGCTGGCAAAGAGTACAAGCTTACTGAGGCTTGCGAACTTGCAAAAGCAACAAGCTTTACCAAGTTCGACGCATCGGTTGACATTGCTGTTCGCTTGGGAGTTGACCCACGTAAGGCCAACCAGATGGTTCGTGGCGTAGTGACACTTCCTCACGGAACAGGAAAGCAGACCCGCGTATTGGTACTATGTACTCCCGATAAAGAGAACGAGGCTAAAGAGGCCGGAGCAGACTTTGTTGGGTTAGACGAATATATAGACAAAATAAAGGGCGGATGGACAGATGTTGATGTAATTATCTGTACCCCGTCTGTTATGGCTAAGATAGGTGCTATTGGTAGGATACTCGGACCTCGAGGCCTCATGCCAAACCCTAAGACAGGTACTGTTACCATGGAGATAGGTCAGGCAGTTAAGGAGGTTAAAGCAGGTAAAATTGACTTTAAAGTTGACAAGCAAGGTATTGTTCACAGCAGCATTGGAAAGGTATCATTTGATGCCAAACAGCTCTCTGAGAACGCTGCCGAGTTCCTCAACACAATTGTAAAACTTAAACCTCAGGCACTTAAAGGGACATATATAAAGAGTATCTACATCTCTTCTACAATGGGCCCCGGTATTTGTATTGATAGCAAGACCTTTGGTGCTGCTGAATAAAAAATAATCTGTTATGAGAAAAGAAGAAAAAGTACAAATTATTGAGAACATAGCAGCGCGCCTTGAGGAGACCCCTAATTTTTATGTGACAAACATTGAAGGACTCAATGCAGAACTCACATCAAAATTGCGTCGTGCTTGCTTTGAGAAACAGATAAAACTTGTTGTGGTTAAAAATACCATTTTCTACAAAGCTTTAGAGCAGAAAGGTGTTGAAGACTATCAACAATTCGCCCCTATCTTAAAAGGTTCCTCTGCAATAATGTTTACAAGCGTTGGCAACGCTCCTGCAAAACTTATCAAAGAGTTCAGCAAGGAGGCAAACGGAAAGCCTGAGCTTAAAGGTGCATTGGTAGACAACTGCATATACGTTGGAGCAGAAAATCTTGAGACTTTGGTTAACATCAAATCTAAAGAGGAACTTATTGGAGATATCATTGGATTACTGCAATCGCCTGTTAAGAACGTTATTTCAGCTCTTTCATCCCAGGGTGGAGGCAAGATTGCAGGTATCGTAAAAACCTTATCAGAAAAAGAGTAAATATAATAATAACACATAAAAATTAGAAATCATGGCAGATATCAAAAAATTTGCGGAAGAGTTAGTGAATCTATCTGTAAAAGATGTACAGGAACTTGCTAAAGTTCTTAAAGAGGAATACGGGATTGAGCCTGCTGCTGCTGCCGTTGCTGTTGCTGCCGGCCCTGCTGCCGGTCCTGCTGCTGCAGCTGAGCAGACAGAGTTTGATGTAATCCTAAAATCAGCCGGTCAGGCAAAACTACAGATTGTTAAGGCTGTAAAAGAGCTTACCGGTCTTGGCCTTAAAGAGGCTAAAGAGTTGGTAGACGGTGCACCTAAGGCTGTTAAGGAGAAAGTCTCTAAAGCCGAGGCTGATCAGATTAAAGCACAACTTGAAGAAGCCGGAGGAGAAGTTGAAGTTAAATAAACTTCTCACCCCGTCAAACGGGAAATAGTCAGGTTTAGAGCTAATTATGGCTCTAAACCTTTTTGTCGTTTTTTTAAGTTTATTCTCAACCAACCCTAAAGCAATGTCGCAAACAACAAATAATCAGCGGATTACATTCGCGACTTCCAAATCACTTTTAGAGTATCCGGATTTTCTGGAAGTACAGCTTAAATCCTTCAAAGACTTTTTTCAATTAGATACTACTGCCGAAAACAGAAAAAACGAGGGTTTATACAAAGTCTTTCAGGAGGTATTTCCAATAACCGATACCAGAAATAATTTTGTTCTCGAATTTATAGACTATTTCATAGATCCTTCCCGCTATTCAATGGATGAATGTTTAGACAGGGGTCTCACCTACTGCGTACCATTGAAAGCAAAACTGAAACTATACTGTACAGATCCGGAACACGAAGATTTTGACACTGTTATTCAAGACGTGTACCTTGGAGCCATTCCATATATGACCCCAAGGGGAACATTCATAATCAACGGCTCAGAGCGAATCATAGTATCGCAGCTGCACCGTTCTCCCGGCGTTTTCTTTGGGCAGAGCATGCACGCCAACGGTACAAAACTGTACTCAGCCAGAATAATACCTTTCAAAGGCTCTTGGATTGAGTTTGCTACAGACATAAACAACGTCATGTACGCATACATAGACAGAAAGAAGAAATTGCCTGTAACAACACTGCTCAGAGCTATCGGATTTGAGAGCGACAAGGAGATATTAGACATATTCGGCCTTGCAAACGAGGTAAAAGTAACCAAAGCAAACCTAAAGAAATGTATCGGCTGCAAGTTGGCAGCCAGAGTCCTAAAGACATGGAACGAGGATTTCGTAGATGAAGATACAGGAGAGGTTGTTTCCATTGAGCGTAACGATATTATCGTAGACAGAGAGACAGAGATAACGGAAGACAACATAGATGAGATATTGGAATCCGGCGTAAGCACCATATTGGTACACAAGGATGACCCGTCTACCAATGAATACGCTATTATCCACAATACCCTGCAGAAGGACCAGACAAATACGGAGATTGAAGCTATTAGATTTACATACAGGCAGTTAAGAAGCTCAGAACCACCAGACGATGCAACTGCAAGAGATGTAATAGACAAGCTCTTCTTCTCGGACAAACGTTACGACCTTGGAGATGTAGGGCGTTACCGTCTCAACAGAAAACTTAATCTCAGCACACCTGCAGATGTAAGGGTACTTACAAAGGCAGACATCATTGAGATTATAAGATATTTGATTCAACTTATAAACGGTAAAGCTACCGTAGATGATATAGACCACCTTAGTAACCGTCGTATAAGAACCGTTGGCGAACAGTTGGCAAACCAGTTTAGCGTTGGTCTTGCACGTATGGCAAGAACAATAAGAGAAAGGATGAATGTGAGAGACAATGAGGTGTTTACCCCAATAGACCTCATAAATGCAAAGACACTCTCATCGGTTATCAATTCATTCTTTGGAACAAGTCAGTTGTCTCAGTTCATGGATCAGACCAATCCATTGGCAGAGATGACCCACAAGAGAAGACTGTCTGCGTTGGGTCCCGGAGGACTTTCGAGAGACCGTGCAGGATTTGAGGTTAGGGATGTACACTACACCCACTATGGCCGTCTGTGCCCTATTGAGACACCGGAGGGACCTAACATTGGCCTTATCTCCTCACTCTGCGTGTATGCCAGAATAAACGATCTCGGTTTCATAGAGACCCCATACAGAAAGGTAAATAACGGTAAAGTTGATATGTCTCCTGCCGGCTGCGTTTACATGAGCGCAGAAGAGGAGGAGGATAAGATGGTGGCACAGGCAAATGCACATTTAGACAGCGAGGGCAATCTTACAGATGAGCGTATCAAATGCCGTCTCGAAGCAGATTATCCGGTTGTAGGAAAGGATGAGGTAGACCTTATGGATGTTGCTCCAAACCAGATTGCATCAATTGCCGCATCACTTATCACGTTCCTTGAGCATGACGATGCCAACCGTGCATTGATGGGTTCTAACATGATGAGACAGGCAGTTCCTTTAATATCGCCTGAGGCTCCTATTGTAGGAACAGGTCTCGAAGGCCCTGTTGTTAAGGACTCACGTACACAGATCTCTGCAGAAAAAGATGGAGAGATAGTATATGTAGATGCCAATCAGATTCATATCAGATATGAGCGCACAGAGGATGAGAAATTTGTAAGTTTCGACCCTGAGATAACTGTCTACAATCTGCCTATCTACCGCAAGACCAACCAGAGCACATCTATATTGCTCAAACCAACTGTAAGGAAAGGAGACCATGTTACCAAGGGTCAGATACTTACAGAGGGTTACGCAACTCAGAACGGAGAGCTTGCTCTTGGAAGAAACCTTAAAGTGGCATATATGCCTTGGAAAGGGTACAACTTTGAGGATGCCATTGTATTGTCTGAAAGAATTATAAGAGAGGATATATTCACCTCTATTCATGTAGATGAATATATAATGGAGGTGAGAGATACCAAACGCGGAATGGAAGAGCTTACATCAGACATTCCTAACGTAAGTGAGGATGCCACCAAGGATCTTGACTCTAACGGTATTATTAGGGTTGGTGCCAATGTTGAGCCGGGAGACATTCTTATAGGTAAGATTACCCCTAAGGGTGAGAGCGATCCCTCTCCGGAGGAGAAACTGCTTAGAGCAATCTTCGGCGACAAAGCCGGTGATGTAAAGGATGCCTCACTCAAAGCCTCACCATCTTTATCGGGAACAATAATAGGCAAGAGACTTTTTGCACGTGTAGGCAAAGAGGGTTCGGGTAAAAAGGTAAAGAGCAATACAAAAGCTCAGATACAGGCAGCAGAGGATGACTTTAACCGCAAGGCCGGTGAGTTGAGGGCCAAGTTCCTTGACAAACTGATGATTCTTGTAAAGGGCAAGGAGTCTCACGGTGTAAGCGACCTGTACGGTGTTGAGCTTATTGCCAAGGGGAGCAAGTTTAGTTTTGAAACCCTTGAAACATTGGATTATGAGAATATCAATCCTGTGAACTGGACCTCCGACGCTCATACCAACGAGATGATAAAGGCTCTTGTAAACAACTATCTTATAGCTCATAAGGAGTACGATGCAGAGCTGAAGAGGGTTAAATACAACCTTACCATTGGAGACGAGCTTCCAACAGGTATAATGCAGCTTGCCAAGGTTTATGTTGCCAAGAAGAGGAAGATTAGAGTTGGAGACAAGATGGCAGGTAGACATGGAAATAAAGGTATTGTTGCCAAGGTTGTAAGAGATGAAGATATGCCGTTTCTCGATGACGGTACATTGGTAGACATTGTACTTAATCCTCTTGGCGTGCCTTCTCGTATGAACTTAGGACAGATTTATGAGGCTGTATTGGGATGGGCAGGTAAAGAGCTTGGTCTTAAATTCGCCACCCCTATCTTTGACGGTGCCACCTTAGAGGATATATGCGAATACACAGACAAGGCAGGTCTGCCAAGATACGGCAAGACATACCTGAGAGACGGTGGTACAGGAGAGTACTTTGACCAGCCTGCTACAGTAGGTGTTACCTATATGATTAAATTGGGTCACATGGTAGATGACAAGATGCACGCACGTTCAATTGGACCTTACTCGCTCATTACCCAGCAGCCGTTGGGAGGTAAGGCACAATTCGGAGGCCAGAGATTTGGAGAGATGGAGGTTTGGGCACTTGAAGCATTTGGAGCATCAAATGTTCTTCAGGAGATTCTTACTATTAAGTCTGACGATGTTACCGGAAGGTCAAGAGCATACGAGGCTATAGTAAAAGGAGACCCAATGCCAACACCGGGTATTCCTGAATCACTGAATGTATTGCTTCACGAACTAAGAGGTCTTGGACTCAGCGTGAATTTGGATTAATTGTTAATAAATAGAAATCACAATAATATGTCTTTTAAGAAAGAGATTAAGGTTAAAAGCAATTTCAACCGAATTAGCATAGGATTGGCTTCGCCCGAAGAGATTTTAGAGAGATCATCGGGAGAGGTTCTAAAGCCTGAGACTGTCAACTACCGTACCTATAAACCGGAGAGAGACGGACTTTTCTGCGAGAGAATCTTTGGCCCATCCAAAGACTACGAGTGCCATTGCGGAAAATACAAGAGAATCCGTTACAAAGGGATTATCTGCGACCGTTGCGGTGTAGAGGTAACAGAGAAGAAGGTTCGTAGAGAGAGAATGGGGCACATAACCCTTACCGTTCCTGTAGCGCATATATGGTATTTCCGTTCAACACCAAACAAGATAGGCTATCTGCTTGGTATCCCTTCAAAGAAGTTGGATACTATAGTATATTACGAAAAATATGTGGTTATCCAGCCGGGATTGGCGGCCGATAACGGTGTACACAAGTTAGATCTGTTAACAGAGGAGGAGTATTTGGCCATATTGGACACCCTTCCAAAAGAGAATCAGATGCTTCCCGATGACGATCCTAACAAGTTCATTGCCGGCATGGGTGCAGATGCTATATACAAACTGCTGTCTCAGATTGAATTAGACGATCTCTCATACGAGTTGAGAAACAAGATTGAGACAGAGACATCACAGCAGAGAAAGGCAGAAGCACTAAAGAGACTTAGTGTAATTGAGGCGTTCAGAGAGTCTAAAGATATCAACAAGCCGGAATGGATGATTCTTAAAGTTATCCCTGTAATACCACCGGATTTGAGACCATTGGTTCCATTAGACGGAGGCAGGTTTGCAACATCAGACCTGAATGACCTTTACAGAAGGGTAATCATTAGAAATAACCGTCTGAAGAGGCTTATTGAGATAAAGGCTCCGGAGGTGATTCTAAGAAACGAGAAACGTATGCTTCAGGAGGCTGTAGACTCGCTGTTCGACAACTCAAAGAAATCCAATGCAGTAAAGACAGAGGCCAACAGAACATTAAAGTCCCTTTCAGACAGCCTTAAAGGAAAACAGGGACGTTTCCGTCAGAACCTGTTGGGTAAACGTGTAGACTATTCGGCACGTTCTGTAATTGTTGTAGGCCCTGAGCTTAAGATGCACGAATGCGGATTACCAAAATATATGGCGGCAGAGCTTTACAAACCGTTCATCATTAGAAAACTAATTGAAAGAGGTATTGTAAAGACCGTTAAATCTGCAAAGAAGATAGTAGACAAGAAAGAGCCGGTAATCTGGGATATTCTTGAAAATGTAATGAAAGGGCACCCCGTACTACTTAACCGTGCCCCTACCCTACACAGACTTGGTATTCAGGCATTCCAGCCAAAGCTCATTGAGGGAAAAGCCATTCAGCTGCATCCGCTTGCATGTACGGCATTCAACGCCGACTTCGACGGTGACCAGATGGCAGTTCACCTCCCATTGGGCAATGCTGCAATACTCGAAGCCCAGCTCCTGATGTTAGGCTCACACAATATCCTCAATCCTGCCAACGGAGCACCTATCACAGTTCCATCCCAGGACATGGTGCTTGGTTTGTACTACATAACCAAACCAAGGCCAAATGTAAAGGGAGAGGGTATGAGGTTCTACGGGCCGGAGGAGATTATCATTGCATTGAACGAGAAGAGATTGGACCTCCATGCAAAGATCTCTGTGAGGTTGCCTAAAGATTTCATGCATCCCGATGATGGATATGAGATGATGGAGACAACCGCAGGACGAGTTATCTTTAACCAGGTAGTACCGCCAGAAGTAGGTTACATAAATGAGATTCTTACAAAGAAATCACTAAGAGACATCATTGGTAAGGTTCTTAAAGTATCGGGAGTTGCAAGAACAGCACAGTTCCTTGACGATATTAAGAGCATAGGCTATACCATGGCGTTTAAGGGAGGTCTTTCATTCAACCTTGGAGATGTTATTATTCCCGATGAGAAGAAAGAGCTCGTAGAAGAGGGTTACAAGGCCGTTGAGAACATAATGTTCAGCTACAACAACGGTTTGATAACCAACAACGAGAGATATAACCAGATTATTGATATCTGGACAAATACCAACTCAAGACTAACAAACATAGTAGAGAAACAGATTGCTGCAGACAACGACGGATTCAACCCTGTGTACATGATGCTTCACTCAGGAGCCCGTGGCTCCAAGGAGCAGATTCGTCAGCTTTGCGGTATGCGTGGATTGATGGCAAAACCACAGAAATCCGGCTCAGAAGGACCTCAGATTATTGAGAACCCTATCTTGGCAAACTTTAAAGAGGGGTTGTCTGTATTGGAGTACTTCATCTCAACGCACGGTGCGCGTAAAGGTTTGGCCGATACAGCATTAAAGACCGCAGATGCCGGTTACCTTACAAGAAGGCTTGTAGATGTATCTCACGATGTAATCATTAATGAGGAGGACTGCGGAACCCTGAGGGGACTTATAGCAACAGCCATAAAGAACAAGGATGATGTTGTTGAGACACTCTACGAGAGAATCCTTGGACGGACAACTGTTCATGAGGTACACAACCCTCTTACCGGAGAATTGATTATAGGAGCCGGAGAGGAGATTACAGAGGAGATAGCATCTCTAATTGAATCTCTCCCTATTGAGGCTGTGGAGATTAGATCTGTACTTACCTGCGAATCGAGAAAAGGTGTATGTGCAAAATGTTACGGCCGTAACCTTGCAAGAGGCAAGATGGTTGAGAAAGGAGAGGTTGTTGGTGTTATTGCAGCACAATCCATTGGAGAGCCTGGTACACAGCTTACACTTAGAACATTCCACGTGGGAGGTACAGCGTCGAGCAGTGTAACAGAGAACGAGATTATTACCAAATATGACGGTAAACTTGAGTTCGAAGAGCTTAGGACTATTGTAAAAGAGTTGGATAACGGAGAGAAACAGAATATTGTTATAGGACGTACAGCAGAGATGCGTATAGTTGATGCCAATACCGGCATAACCCTATCCCAGCACGATATTCCATACGGTGCAATCCTCTATTTCAAAGATGGAGACATGGTTAAGAAGGGAGACAGAATCTGTGAATGGGATGCATACAACGCAACCACCATTACAGAGTTGTCCGGTAAGGTTGCCTACGATGGTTTAGTTGAAGGCCTAACCTACAGAGAAGAGGCTGCCGATGAGTACTCAATGCACAGAGAAAAGGTGGTAATAGAGTCGAGAGACAAATCAAAGAACCCTATAATAAGGATTTTGGATAACAGCGGCAATGAGCTCAGGCAGTACAACCTGCCTGTTGGAGCACATATCATGGTTGAGAACAACCAGAAGCTGAAAGCCGGAGATATTCTTATAAAGATTCCTCGTGCAATTGGTAAATCAGGCGATATAACCGGAGGTCTACCACGTGTTACAGAGCTGTTTGAAGCACGTAACCCATCTAACCCTGCAATTGTTTCCGAGATTAACGGAGAGGTTGTTATGGGTAAGATTAAGAGAGGTAACCGCGAGATTATAATAAAGCCAAAGACCGGAGAGGAGAAGCATTACCTTGTTCCGCTCTCAAAGCAGATTCTGGTACAGGAGAACGACTATGTCCGTGCAGGCATGCCATTGTCAGACGGAGCCATCTCTCCGGCAGACATACTTGCAATACAGGGCCCTACCAAAGTACAGGAATACATTGTAAACGAGGTACAGGAGGTTTACCGTATGCAGGGTGTTAAGATCAACGACAAACACTTTGAGATTATTGTAAGACAGATGATGCGCAAGGTGGAGATTGTTGATCCGGGAGACACCAGATTCTTGCCTGAACAGTTGGTAGACAAATGGGAGTTCATGCAGGAAAACGACAATATCTGGGACAAAAAGGTTATTCTCGATGCAGGAGACTCCGAGAACCTCAAAGCAGGACAGATTGTTACGGTTAGAAAGCTGAGAGACGAGAACTCTATGCTCAAACGTATGGACAAGAAACCTGTAGAGGCAAGAGATGCTGTCCCTGCAACCTCTAACCAGGTACTTCAGGGTATTACACGTGCTGCATTAAAGACAAGCAGCTTTATGTCTGCAGCATCATTCCAGGAGACCACAAAAGTACTTAGCGAAGCGGCTATCTACGGAAAGGTAGATACCTTGGAGGGTCTTAAAGAGAATGTTATCTGCGGACACCCTATTCCTGCAGGTACAGGATTAAGAGAGTACGAGAAACTTGTTGTTGCATCTATGGACGACTACCAGAGAATGGCCAAGGCCAAACTTGCCAAAGATACAGCTACAGAGGAGGAATAACACCAAGTTATATAGAGCAATGAAAGAGGCTGACTAAAAAGCATTAGTCAAGCCTCTTTTTCTTGTTTTTCGGAGAGGTCAACCTCTACCTTGTTTCCTAATATTCTATTCTCAGAGAGTTGTTCTAACTTTTTAGTCACCCTCTTCAATTAAGCATCCCCTTTATAAGAAGTTGTAATTTACACCATCTAATTGTTAAAAAAATGTTAAAGAAATTCCAATACGAGTATGGATTTAAAATAAGATTATTACTTTGTGGCATGAATACATTATAAACAATAACTAAATATGAAACGTTTATTACTGATAGGTGCCGCATTGTTAGCATTTGCCTGCACCAACACAACAAAGACAGCATCATACAATATTACTGTAACCCTACAGGGAGACAGCACCCAGATAACATCTGACTCATTGATGCTTACCAACTTTCAGAAAGGAGAAGACCTTATAAGCCAAACTGTTGCAATCAAAGATGGCAAGGCTGTGTTTACAGGTACCGTTACCACTCCGGAAATCTATTACCTTGCATTCCCAGAGAGCGGAAGACAAGCATTTGCAAGACTGTTTGTAGAGAATGAGAACTACATTGTAGATCTTGACTTTACCAAAGTCAAAGATGGAGTATTCTCAGAGAGTATCAGCACCATAAAAGGCGGAACAACTCAGGTTGTCATAGACTCTCTCAACAACATACTGAGAAGCATGCAGGAGGAGTATAACTTTGAAACCCTTGTAGATGAATACAGGAATGCCGAGACCACTAAAGAGAGAAGAGCAGAGATTCTTGATATAGACAAAAAGATAAATGAAGCATACCACAATGCCATAGACAACTTTGTAAAGGAGAATCCTGCATCTCTATATGCGCTTTACAAACTCAACAATGACCTTAACTCTATTGAGTTGGAGGAGCTTGTTACAGCATTTGAACCTTTTGCTGCAGACACTGTAACATTTAAAAACAACAGGATAGTAAAGAAAATAGCAGCTGCCATTGAGAATATGAAAGCTCTTGAGACAGGCGAGGTAGCTCCCGATTTTGAGCAGGCAGCACCGGACGGTACAATGATTAGATTCTCAGATATTTACTCTAAGAACAAGATTACAATGCTCGATTTCTGGGCTTCATGGTGTGGCCCTTGCCGTGCATTCAACCCTACCCTTGTTAAGATTTACAAAAAATATCACAATAAAGGTTTTGAGGTACTTGGAGTATCATTTGACACAGACAAGGCAAAATGGGAAGATGCCATTAAGAAGGATGGGCTTACATGGCCTAATGTATCAGACCTTAAAGGTTGGGAGAATGCCGTTGGTGTACCATACATGGTAAGATATATCCCTCAGAATGTATTGGTAGACCAGAGCGGAAAAATCATTAAGAGAAGAGCTTCAGAAGAGGAGATAGAGCAGATTCTTAGTAAAAATCTATAATCCTGCCGGCTCAGGCCGTTAACTTTAAAAGCTGAATAGAATGTGTGACCTCTGTTACCTTTTTATTCAGCTTCTTCTTTTGTATATTTGCCATCTCAAAACAGATAAGGCATGATAGGCATTTTTGACTCCGGTGTTGGCGGACTTTCCGTATGGAAAGAGCTTGTAGAGCTTGTTCCAAATGCCGAGTATCTTTATATAGCAGACTCCGGTCACTGCCCATATGGTCCCAAACCTAAAGAGGAGGTGATAGAGAGGTGTAAGGCCATCTGCAACTATCTTATTGCACAAAAAGCAGATATTATTGTAATTGCATGCAATACGGCAACCGCAGGAGCTGTGGGCACATTAAGAAAGCTCTACCCTCTTCCCATAGTTGGAATGGAACCTGCAATAAAACCTGCCGCACTTAACACAAAGACAGGCGTTATAGGTGTTCTGGCAACAAGAGGAACATTTAAAGGCAGCCTTTACAAAAATACAAGACAGAGATACGCCTACAATAAAAAGGTTATAGAGCAGGTTGGAGAGGGGCTTGTAGAGCTGGTTGAAGCCGGGCTGCAGGATACAGACGAGGCTCTTGCCTTATTGCGCCAATATATAGATCCCATGCTTGAACAGAATGCAGATCATCTTGTTCTTGGCTGCACCCACTACCCTTTCCTCATAAATCCTATTATGGAAATTGTAAGAAACAGGATGCAAATAATAAACCCTGCTCCGGCAGTAGCTATAAGAACTGTAAACATTTTAAGGAATATGAATCTGCTCCCTGCCAATGAGTCTGAGGGAGGAACTGTTTTTTGTAGTACAGGAGACAATCTTTACCTTATACAAAAGATAGCAGATTCTATAATCAACTCCCCTAATAGCGCACTTAAAGGCTATAAGGCTTTTTACAAAACCCTGCAAATATGACAAGGAAAACTGTTTTTGCCCCATATAAAATTTTCTTGGCTACAGCACTGCTTTGTGCATTGTACCACACAGCTTATTCTCAGAGCAGCCATAACAAAGAGATAAAGATATATCAGAAAGAGTATG
>CAVIKQ010000011.1:0-1397 GCA_963643305.1 Eggerthellaceae bacterium | reverse complement strand
GCTGAGAACCAAGGAGAAACTAAAGTTTATCAAGGGAGATTTTATCTACAATCTCTACATGAACAGTTCTTGGGTATATTACGGTAGCGAAAAACCTAAAGTCTCATTATCTGTAATTAACACTAACTACAAGAAAGAGCTGTTTAATATAAGATGTGACATTGAGCAGCTCCCCGGCAAACCCTTGTACTCATTTGTTCAGGAAACAGCCATAGATAGCGGAGACAGCACTCTCATCTCTTTTGCCTTTAATTCTCCTGTACCGGGAATATACAACGTACAGATAAGAAACAGACAAGAATCGGGAACTCATTTCTATTACAAATACAACATTGCATACGAACCGCAGAGAATAGACAGCGAATCGGGATTAGGCAGATTCCCAAACATGAAAGAGGTAACCAACGAGGCGGCCAAAAGGTATTGCGACTCATTGGCCTCAGTTATTGGCAACAGGCCTGTGGTGGCAAAGACAGATTATAAAATCACAAGAATCAAATCATTGGACGGCAAGGAGCGAAAGGTCTACTTAGTTGAGATTCCTGCAAAAAACAATCACAAAATAAAAGGTTACTATTTTGTTCCTAAAGGGGGTGCAACCTCTCTTGTAAATAGAAAAAATTACCCTGCAGTTATCAGGTTCGACTACTGTAAAGAGAATGAATGTATGGTAAAGCCCAACGACAATCCCAACTTGATAGAGTTTGTGGTTATATCCGGCAATACCGGGGAAAACTATATACAGTTGTGTAAAGATGCCTCCATGATAGTAGATTTTCTTTGCAGCAAGAAAGTTACAGACAGTGACAAGATATTCTCGGAGGGTGGTGGCATAGGGGCTGTAATTGCAACCGGCATTGCAGCTCTGGATAAAAGGATTGGCGGATGCGCAACATACTCCCCTCTCTTTTCAGACACCTTGCTCAACAACACCGGCTTTAGGTTCCCATACCTTGCAAAGGCGCTGTCGGCTCCATTCCTAATAGAGATAGGTTTGCAGGAGACAGAGAGTCTGCCATTAAACAACTTCTTCATTTACAATCTTATATCCTCACCTAAAGAGTATTACCTGTACACCCTCCCCAAAGATTTTAACCGAAAGGAGTGGTACAATATAGAGAACAACTTCTTTGAGAAATACAACAGAAACAGATAAATCCCCTTGCCGGCTATTTGTTTCAGATTCACCCCTATGTAATATGATTAGCACCATATTTTGCTGCTTGTGTGTGTTCAAAGTATGCGTGTGGTACTGAAATGATTGAACCTTTTCCGTAAGCCAAATGAGCAGAGCCAAACTTGTTTGGGCTATGCCATGGCGAGGAAAAGCTGTGCGGAAGCAAACCTTTTCCGTAAGCCAAATGAGCAGAGCCAAACTTGTTTGGGCTATGCCATGG
>CAVIKQ010000010.1:23284-24627 GCA_963643305.1 Eggerthellaceae bacterium | reverse complement strand
TTTGAAAGCACCTTTACAGAGGATGTTTCCGATACTCGTTTTACAAACAGTATTACAGCCAAAAGAAGCCCTATTTCAATGGCTACCGTAAGATCTATTATCACTGTTAAAAAGAAGGTTATAAGCAGTACCGCAACATCTGATTTTTCCCCTTTTAAAAGATACTTGAAAGTTCTCCATTCACTCATATTGTATGCTACCATTACAAGAATTGCAGCCAGACATCCAAGCGGAATATAGATGGCGTATGGCATGAGGAATATGAATATGAGCAGCAGTATTACAGCATGGATAAGCCCGGCCACAGGGGTTTTGCCTCCATTATTTATGTTTGCCATGGTTCTGGCTATTGCACCGGTTGCCGGTATGCCCCCAAAAAACGGAACAACTATATTTGCAATTCCCTGTCCTATAAGTTCTGTGTTCGAATTATGTTTTTTACCGGTAACACCATCCGCAACTATAGCTGCAAGCAGTGATTCAATGGCACACAGTATGGCAATGGTAAATGCCGGAGAGAACAGTTTTGTTACAGCCTCCCAAGTTATACTTGGCGTGTGCGGTTTGGGAATCTCTATGCCACCGGCAAGCTCAGGAAATTTGCTGCCTATGGTTGCAAACTCAATCCCGGCATATTCAGACAACAATAAAGATGCCCCTGTTCCTACAATTATAGCTATAAGGGAACCGGGAATCTTCTTGTTAATCTTAACCCAAAAGATGCAGATAAGAAGGCACACTATGCTTAAAGCTGTTTCGTACGGATTTAAACTGCCGAAATTTGAGAAATACGCGCCCCATTGCGATACAAACTCACTTGGTACTTTTTCTATGTTCAGTCCAAAGAAATCTTTCATCTGCGTAGAAAATATAACTACGGCAATACCGCTTGTAAACCCTACAACAATAGGATAGGGGATAAATTTAATTATTGTACCAAGTTTAAACACCCCCATGAGCACCAACATAACACCTGCAAGACATGTTGCTATTATTAGTCCCGACATTCCAAATTGGGAAACAATACCATATACTATTACTATAAAGGCTCCGGTAGGTCCCCCTATAAGAAAATTTGAACCGCCGAAAAATGAGACCAAAAATCCTGCAACAACTGCGGTTATAAGTCCCTGTTGCGGAGAAACACCGGATGCAATACCAAAAGCTATTGCCAACGGGAGAGCTATGATGCCAACAATGATTCCTGCAATGAGGTCAGAGATGAATGTCTCTTTGTTGTATTTTCCTTCTCTAAAAATCTCCAACAGTTTGGGCTGGAAAATACGGGTTAAATCGATTTTCATTATCTAAATGCTGAATAGTGTGTAATATTGTGTTAAGTG
>CAVIKQ010000010.1:12743-23274 GCA_963643305.1 Eggerthellaceae bacterium | reverse complement strand
AGATTGCTTCCGATTATAAAGGATTTGTTTGTATTTTGTAAAAAATATAAATACAATATCGGCATTTGTTTAACAAGTAACTTTTATATAATAATGTATCATGGATAAAAAACTAGAACTAAACCCTAACGTTTTAATTCAAAAGCTTAAAAAGGACCCATCTCTTTTTACGCGCAAAGATATTATAGATTTCATAAAAGAGGAAGGGATTACACATGTTAATTTCATGTATCCTGCCCAAGACGGAAGGTTGAAGACCCTTAATTTTGTGATTAACAGTCTGTCATATTTAGAAGAGATTCTTACTTGCGGTGAGAGGGTAGACGGATCGAGCCTTTTCTCCTTTATTGAGGCCGGAAGCAGTGACCTGTATGTTATACCCCGTTACAGCACCGCTTTTGTAGATCCTTTTGCCGAGATTCCAACATTGGTAATGCTCTGCTCTTTCTTTAACAAAGATGGGGAACCGCTTGAGAGTTCTCCTGAGTACACACTTCATAAGGCTGCTACAGCATTCAAGAATGTAACAGGTATGGAGTTCCAAGCCATGGGAGAGCTTGAATATTATGTCATAGCAGAGGATGACGGCCTTTTCCCTGCATCGGATCAGAGGGGGTATCACGAATCGGCCCCATTCTCTAAATTCAACGAGTTCCGCAAGGAGTGCATGCTGTATATAGCGCAGACAGGCGGACAGATTAAATACGGGCACTCTGAGGTTGGTAATTTTACCTTAGACGGAAAAATTTATGAGCAGAATGAGATAGAGTTCCTTCCTAATCCTGTAGAGAAAGCCGCAGACCAGCTTATGCTTGCCAAATGGGTTATACGTACCCTTGCATACCAGTACGGATTGGATGTTACCTTTGCTCCAAAGATTACTGTAGGCAAGGCCGGATCGGGGCTTCATATTCACATGAGAATGATGAAAGATGGCAAGAACCAGATGATAAGCAACGGTGTTCTGTCTGAAACAGCGCGTACCGCCATTGCCGGCATGATGGAACTTGCACCTGCAATCACAGCATTCGGTAACAAGAATCCAACCTCATATTTCAGATTGGTACCTCATCAGGAGGCTCCTACAAATATCTGTTGGGGAGACAGAAACCGTTCTGTATTGGTAAGAGTACCACTCGGCTGGACAAGCGGCAAGGATATGTGTTCGCAGGTGAACCCTCTTGAGGCAGATGAGAAATATGATACAACCCAGAAACAGACGGTAGAGATGCGCTCTCCCGATGGCTCTGCAGACCTGTACCAGCTTCTTGCAGGTTTGGCTGTTGCCTGCCGTCATGGTTTTGAGATAGAGAATCCTCTAAAGATTGCAGCAGATACATACGTAGATGTAAATATCCACAAGGAGGAGAATAAAGACAGATTGAGCAAACTTGCAAATCTTCCCGATAATTGCTTTGCTTCTGCCGAGGCTTTGGAGAGACATCGTGCCGTATTTGAGCAGTACAATGTATTCTCAAGTGCAATGATAGATGGAATTATTGCCAATCTTAAACAATTCAATGACAAGAATTTGAGAAAAGAGCTTGAGGGAGATGAGGCTGGTGTATTGGAGCTTGTTCGCAAACATTTCCACTGTTAGTTATTTTGTAACGTTTGATTAAAGAGGTGAGGGTGACTAAACTAAAAGAGTCACCCTCGCTTCTCTTTAAGTATACCATTTATAAGAAGTTGTATAAAAAGAGAAATTTCAAGGCTTGCGAAGCTGAACAAACCGGAGTTTACTTACGTAAATGAGGATTTGTGAAGCAAGCGTAACACAGAAATTACCTTTTTAGACAACTTCTTACTCTCTCTTAGAACAGGCTGTCTACCTTTGAAACAATCTCCTCTGCCGCAAGAGAGGGGGAAAGGATGAGATTAGGTTTTGCATATATGCAGCTGTATTTGGCTTTAAAGAGTTTCTCTCCGCCACCGGTTATATTGAGCATTACAATATCGTCTGCCTTAACCTTGCCATCTTTTACCGCCTTAATAAGGCTTGCCGTGGCAACACCTGCTGCCGGATGAATGTCAATACCCTCCAACTCTTCAAATAGACTGCATGCCTCTTTCAGCTCTGCATTGGTAACACTCTCCATCTCTCCGTCGGTAGCTTTTAAGGCATCATACAGACCTCCGGGAATTGAGTATGGCGGTTTTCTGTTTGAAAGCACTTTTGCATCAATTTTAAGGGCATTTTCACGTGCTGCATCCTCGTCTGCAAAGACTATGTTTCTCTCTCCGGCTTTCCATGCGTCGTACATTGGTGTAAAAGGGATATTCTGAGATGGGAACAGCTTCATTACAGTGTTGCCAAAACGACCGTCCTCCAATAATCTCAGATTGGCCTCGTATGCAGCAATAGCACCTGTGCCGCTGCCTATAGCCTGAAAATAAAAATCAGGGATTCTTCCTATTTTCTGCACCGCAGAGAGTACCGTTGTAGACATACCGTCTCTTCTTGCAACATTCTTGGCACCACCCTCTGCCATATATCTTTTTGAACTGCACAGCTTATCTGACAGTGCAATTGCATCAAAATAATCTGTACCGGATGGAGAACATATTATCTTTACACAGCTGTCAAGCGGCTCTTTGAACCAGAGTGCATTCAGATTGTCAAACGGGATTGATATCACAACAGGAATATGGTTGTCTGAACAGACCTGTGCAAATGCTCTTGCAGTGTTTCCGGCAGAAGCCACAACAAGCACCCTTGCCTCATCTCCATCTCCCTGCAACATCTCCTTAGGCAGTCTTGCACATACAGAATAAGCCTCTGTCTCTTTAAAAGATGCAGTAGGCATATTTGCCCCAATTTTAGGCCAATATCCCGAAAATGTAACATATAGAGCGTTAAGTCCAAGTCTCGATGCTAATTTTTCACCTCTGTAGGTAACAGGAGCGGAAGAATTCTTTAGAGTATGCCATATTGGCAACCAGTCTGCAAATTTGTAAAAGCCGTAGCTGTCATCCTTAAACTCTATCTGTTTCTTCTCATAAACAGCACGTATAAGTGATGGCTTGTCATAGTCCGGGTCTGCAAGAAGCCATCCGGTATCGTTGAATAATCTTCCTGTTTCACAGTTTTCAAGTCTGAATTTTGTAGGTTCAATCTCCATGTTCGGTTCAGTTATAATTTAGCATTTAACAATATTATCGGCAACAATCTTGGCTATATCCTCAACCGGTATCTTTGCACTCTCTTTAAATGTCTTTAGACATAGCGGACATGCTGTTACTATTTTATCGGGATTAAAAGCCGTTAATTTATCTACAGAACTTTGCGTTATTTTGGCTCTGTCTTCATAAGATAATGTAAGACTGCCTAAGCTGCCTCCGCAACAGATACTCTCTGTCTTACAGTCTGAGCTTGGTTTAAGCTCTCCGATTCTCTTTAGAACAGCTCTTGGCTCATCATATATGCTGCAACCCCTTCCAAGCTCGCACGGGTCGTGGTACACCATACTCTCATTAATTTTGCCAACCTGTAGCTTGCCCTCTGTAATGAGGTCGTTTATGAATTGTGTATGATGAAGCAAGGTTATCCCTTTAAGATTATACTCCTCTTTCATTACTTTAAGGCAGATAGGGCAGGAGAGGACTATTGCCATGCATCCGCTTGCCTTTATCAACTCTCGGTTTTTTGCAATTACCTCCTTTGCCGCATCTGTCTTGCCTGCAAGAAGGAGAGGCCTTCCGCAGCATACGCCCCCCTCTTTGTCTGCAAACTGATAGCTGCTTCCGCTAAGCTCAAAAATCTTCTCCATGGATTTTATTATAGATGGGGTGTTGTGTGTCATACAACCTGCAAAGTAGAGAATCTTAGGTTGGGTATTTGGCGTTGTGTCTGTTGTATCAGTAGTATCTGCTGCGTGGTGTGCCTGTGACAGGTAGCTGTAATCATATTTCAGATTATTGTACACGGTAGCGCGTTGGGCGCGTTTTATGTCGCATGAATTTACTCCAACGGGACAAAGCGCAACACATTTTCCGCACATAAGGCACTTTTCTGCTATCTCATTAATTTTCTTTGTATTATGCCTTCTTAAAAATCTAATGAAATATACAGAGGAATATTTGAGGTTCTTCTTTTGCGCATTCATGGGGCAGGCGTCTATGCAGAGTCCGCAACTTGAACATGAATATATTTCGGCTTCCGCAAACCCTTTGCGCGGTTTGATGGTCTTTAAACCGGCATTCCTAAAGGTTATCAGTAATGCCTCCGTTGGGATATGCATATATCTGCTAAACGGCATTGCAATAAAAAACAGTCCGAGAACGGTTGAGTATGCCCACCATGTTGGAAGTATATGTGCATCATTTGTAAGGAAGTTGTTGAAGAGCCAGTACATTGGCTTGGTTAGAAAACTTCCTCCGCTTATACCGGCTGTAAAGCTCTCTGCAAGCAATCTCAAAGGGAATATAGACCACAAACAATAGAGAGCCACACGGTCTGCCAGACTTGGCTTTGTAGTCCTTCTCATTCCAAGGGCAATAGAGTGTATGCGTTTGTACATTGCAAGAGCAACACCGCTCAGTACCATTAGCAGGAAGAAATCCATTAAAAAGAAGAAGAATGCGCCTCTTAATGTAACATCCCCCTCCTGCATTACAAAAAACCTGAAGAATACAGGATAATACAACAATCCGTTGCGTTCCGGTGCATATAGGGCAACCTCTATATGACCTATAACAATAAGCATAAACCATCCAAAGGCTATACTTGCGTGCATATATCCGAGCAGAGGTTTTCTTCTGAATATCTTTAAATGGATAAGGCAATCACATACTATATCCTTTATATTCTTTACAATTGTTTTTGGGGTTATGAGCGAGAGCAGATATCTTTTTCTGTCCTGCGGCGGTATATGGATTATTATCCTTATAAGTCCTATAAGCAGATAGACAATAAGGAAACTTATTCCTATCATGAATGGAAGTACAAAATTGTCATATCCGCCTGTTATTCGTTCTTTCATTTTCAGTTATTTTCCTAAAGTAAAATTGTACATTCTGAATATAGACAGAATAAGGTGTCTTGTATTTATTCCCCGAGGACATACCATATAACATTTTCCGCACAGCATACACCCTTTAAGACTCTCGTATGCTTTCTCCTCCAAGCCGTTTTGGAGAGCAAGTATTGCAGTGCGGAGCGATGTTTTTGTAAACTTCCCGGCCGTACATGTTGCCGTACAGCTTCCACAGGCCATACATTTTCTTACATCCGGCTCCAATTTGGCCAAAAGCATGAATTTAGAGCTGTCAACCTTGTCTAAATTTATGACAGATGCAGGAGAGAGGGAGTATCCGAATTTATTCATTGTCCATTGAGTTTAGGTAGTTGTTTACAGAAAGTGCAGCCGCTCTTGCCTCGTTAAGGGTTTCCGGCAATGTCTTTGGCCCTGTAGCAGCTCCGGCATAGAAGATACCCTTCTTGGCACTGTTTAGTGTTCCTGTAATTGAGTCTTTTGTCTCAAAAAAACCGTCATCGGCAGGTAATAATCCAATAAGAGATGCCGCCTCTTTCCCGGAGGCCGAATTACACATTCCGCTCATAAGGACCAAAAGGTCTAATGTTACCTTTAGCGGTTTTGCGCTCAATGTATCCTCTGCCTTTACAACAAGCCGGTGTTCAATGTTTTCTGCAACTTCAGAAACCCTGCCCCTGATAAACCTTATGCCGTACTCTTTTTGGGCTTTAAGGTACAGATCCTCGTAACCTCGTCCAAACATCCTCAAATCCATATAGAAACAGATGACCTCTGCATTAGGGAACTTTTCTTTAACCTCACATGCCTGTTTTACGGCTGTTGCACAACAGACTTTTGAACAATGCCTGTTGCCGGCTTTTTCATCTCTCGACCCTACACAATGCACAAATCCAATCCTTTGCGGATTATCTATCCTTTTGTCTGACCCGGTTCTGAAATAGTTTTCGAGGTCTGCATTGGTTATAACCTTATTGTATATGCCATATCCGTACTCCTCCTTCTTCTCTGCATTGAAAAGGTCGAATCCTGTAGTAAAAAGGATTGAGTCTGTAAGCATAGCAATACCGTTTGACAGGATTACATTGTATTGCCTTTCCAATTTGTTGATAGAGTTTACCTCTGTATTAAGAAAGTAGTTTACGCCGTTAAGATTCTCTGTAAGAGAATTTAAAACGTTATCGGCCTTAATGCCCATAGGAAACAGTCTGTCCCATTTTGCAAGGTGTCCCCCTAATTTTTCTCTCTTTTCAACTAAAATAACGTTGTGCCCCATCTTTTGCAGTAGGGCAGAGGCTTCCATACCGGCAGGACCGCCACCAATAACAACTACGTTTTTGTGATTCATAATTTATTTAAGTATTAGCTGTTCAACGAATAGACAACGGCATTTGTGGAACGCCTAAATCTTTACCATTCAACCCTTTATATTTTTCATTAGGATTATAAGGAATACCTATCTTATCTAAAAGCGGTTCAACCCCAATCTGGTGCATCTGCAAGCCCAAGTCCCAAGGATTATAGCCTAATACAAGACCGGCAACCTCTTCGTATGTGAAAACAGGTATGCCATGACCATTTTCGCCATACGTTTTTCCCTCCATCTCAGCAATGACATACTGCCATCTGTCTAAAAAGTATGGACACCCGGGGCAGTTTGTAATAATCATATCCGGCTTGAACGGTTCCATACTCTCAAACTTCTTGTGTGTGTTAGAGATGGAGTAGCCTCTGTTTGCCATTACAAGGTATTGCCTGAATCCAAAACCGCAGCAGTGTCTGCGCTCCGGATAGTCTATTACCTCTCCTCCCCATGCTTCTACCATGCCGGTTAGCACGTATGGATATTCTGCACCGCCAACACCCTTAGATGGAAACATTTTTGAGTAGTGGCAGCCTATATGTTCTACCACTCTTAACGGTTCACCGGTATTCTTGTTTATAAGTTTATATTTAGCCTGCTCCGCAATTAAATTGCGGAACTTATAGATAAGGTCGCTGGCATGTGCAAGATATTTTGGTTTTGAGAACTCCAATTTGCAGCTTTTATAGAGATTGTCTGCAATTTTGGCTTCGAGTTCCGGAAATTCTCTCCATGTTTCAAGAGTCTCGGTGTACAGACCGAATGATGTAATACAGGAGCATACATAGTTTTCGTAACCATATTTCTTCATTAGTGCAAATTGCCTTGCAATTATGGTCATTGCCGTCTCTTGTGGAATTGTATCTGCATGATATGCAATTCCTCCGCAGGTTGTGTGGTGCTCTGTTTCAAAAAAATCCTTGTGCAGCTTGTTCCTGCATATATCAAGGAAGGTCTTTTCTGATGCAGGGAAGAATGTCTGTCTTATACAGCTTCTTACATAAAAATAGTGATCATCGGGAATCTCTTTCTGATAATCTTTCCAAATTCTCTTTTTACCTTCGTAAATCATATCTATTCCTCCCCGTTGTTGTTGAAATGATTATTGGCCGATTCGGTAAAGACTTTTGTAAAGTATTCCTCCTCTGTTAACCCTAACTCTTTGGCCTTATCCATTGAGAGCTTGTTTACTTTCTCTATTCTCTCTGTTGCTCCTGTTATATCAAAAATCCTTTTAAGCTCATCCAAGTCGCTTTGAGGAATCTTTCTTAGTGCACCGGGGCCTTCTCCACCCAAGTTGGCTCCATTCCGTGCATATACATCATCCATATTTTTTGCTATCCACTCCCAGATAGGACCGGCCTCCGGATGGAGAGATGCCTTTAAAGTCTTGGGGTAGACGCAATAACCGTAGTTCAAGACATTTCCTGCAAGCACTTTTGTAAGAGCATATTGTTGTCTTCCCTTTTCTGAGTTTATAAAATTACCTTTGGAGATAGACATGTTCCTTAGTGCTATTACAACCAAGCCGGGCGCATTCTTTCTTGGACATCTGGTTACGCAGGACATACATTCTCCGCAATACCAGATTGTGTCTGAATTGAGCAATTCCTCTATAGCTGCATCATCTTTGGATTGTACCAGGTCTACAATATGTCTTGGGTCGTACCGGTAAAACTCTGCCGCAGGACATATTGCCGTACAGGTTCCGCAGTTTATGCAGGCATTCAGCCCCTCCTTTAATCTGTAGTCAGATGTAAGCTCATCATATAGTTTTCCCATAACTTTAATTTTTTATCTCATCACGGCCGGCAGCTGCATCGTTTGCCGCAATAGCCTCTCCAAATTGTGATAACTGTACAAGATCCTCCTCGGCAGTCATATTCTCTGCCATTTTTGCCAGCACTTTTATAAAGAAATACAGCTCCTGTTGGGGTATATCTTTGATTATGAGATTTACGGCATTCATGGCGGTGTTTGTTACATCCTCTTTCATCTCAATGGCAGCTGCGGTTACTTTAATTAGGTTCTGTCTTCTGTCTTGAGAATCAGGTTCTCTTGTAACCAATCCCTTCTTTTCCAAACCGTCTATTAGCTTTACAACAGAGTTCTTGTCTTTAAGCATTATATCCGCTATCTGCTGCTGAGATAAAACACCGTTGTCCCAAAGTGCATCCATCAGGAGGAATTGCTCCGGTGTAATGTTGTATCCTGTCTGCTGAAAGATACTGGTGACGTACTGTTTAAATTTATTGTGTACAAAATTCAGAAATACGCCAACTTGCTTGTTAAGTATCATGGATATGAATTTTAATAAGTAATCACCTTTATAGTAAAATAGTTTACTATCTGCAAAGATACAATTAATTTACAATGTTTTGTTCCTTATACAAAGAAGTTGTCTAAAAAAGAAGTTGTCTAAAAAGGTAATTTCTGCGTTACGCTTGCTTCTCAAATCCTCTTGCTCCGTACTGTTGGTATGATTTCCAAACTCTTAATAATAACTTATTGTTAATGCCTAACTTACTGTGGATATAGTTGCAGCTGTAGCCTTCTTCCGGCATATGCATATATTTTAACCAATCTGCATAGCCGTGTTTCTTTAATTTTGACATAACAAAACCCCGAAAGTTTTTTGTCTAACTTTCGGGGTGCATGTCATTTTTTAGTCACACTCCTTAAAACGGATTTATGTGCAATATCTATAACATTGCTATAAGTTCCTCATTTGTATAGGCATCTGCTCCGTAACAGAGTTTAAGGTATGCCAAGCCGTTTTTGTAATCCTCTTCTGTAAAGGAATCTGTTGCCTCTTTTGCAACAACAACGTCATAACCAAGACAATAGGCATCTGCAGATGTGTGTCTTACGCACATGTGGGCATGCAGACCGGTCATGATAACTGTCTGTACCCCTAATTCCCTTAATAGAATATCGAGGTCTGTCTGGAAAAAGCCGCTGTATCTGCGTTTAGGTACAACATAATCCTTGCTGCACAGTTTGAGTTCAGGAATAACCTCCGCACCTTTGGTTCCTGCCAAAGCATGGTCTCCCCAGATTTTTAGCTCCCTGTCTATGCCGGGAATATGTGCATCATTGCAGAAGATTACAGGAACTCCGGCAGCACGTGCTGCGTCTAATAGTTTTGCTGTTGCAGGGACAATGGCTTTTGCCCTGTCGCAGGTTAGAGCACCGGTAACAAAGTCGTTAAGCATATCAACGACCAAGATTGCCGGATGATTTAATTTTTTCATTTATGATGTTTTTTATGGGGCAGCGATTATAATAAATCTCATCCCCGGGTTTATCGGGAAACAAAGTTAGGCAACCATATCCTCCTTTCAAAATATTTTATCGGGATATGATTATTGGTATAATTGTTTATTGTAAGCAGTTTGAAAAAAGCATTACATTTGTGTTGGTTATATCATAAACGTGAAAAGGGATGACAGATATTTGGATAATAGCGGCCGGGCTGTGCGGCGCAACATTAATAGGTGCTCTTATAGGTTTTTTTATCAAGGAGTTGCCTCATAAATTCAATGATACAATATTGGGCTATTGTGCAGGTATCATGTTAGCGGCATCCACCATTGGACTTATTCTCCCTGCATTTGATATGGCTCCCGACAACAGATGGTGGTTGGTGGCAGTAGGGGTGATATGCGGAGCACTGTTCCTAAATCTTTTAGATTATGTTACACCTCATCTTCATACAATAACCGGCTTGGATGCAGAGATACACAGAAACAATAAGTCTTTAAATAGGATTTTGCTGTTTGTAATGGCAATTGCCATACATAAACTGCCGGAGGGGATGGCAGCAGGGGTAAGTATGAGCAATCATGCTTTTGCATCGTGGAGTGTCTCCTTTGGTATTGCATTACAGAATATACCGGAGGGGATGGTGATAATTGCTCCAATGCTTTTAGCCGGCATATCACGCATACGTACTATGCTAATCTCCTTAGCCATAGGTTTATTGGAGGTGGTAGGAGTATTTGCCGGTTTTGCGTTAGGCGCAATTTCAACAACATTTCTGCCGGTAATGCTTGGTTTTGCCGGTGGAGCCATGTTGTATGTTACTTCCGATGAAATGATTCCCGAAACGCATGCACACGGATACCAAAAACAGGCAACTTATGCTTTACTTTTTGGGTTTATGACACTGCTT
>CAVIKQ010000010.1:11919-12733 GCA_963643305.1 Eggerthellaceae bacterium | reverse complement strand
TTCCACTTTTACTCAGCTATTTTGCAATAATATTTTTTGATACTGATAAATTTTAATAATTATTATTTATTAATTATTAAAAAAAAGTTGCTTTGTCTGTAATTTATATCTATATTTGCAGAAATTAATCAATAAAACAATAAGAGTTATGTCAACTAAGTATTCAGGAACGCAGACCGAAAAGAATCTTGAGGCTGCTTTTGCCGGTGAGAGCCAGGCACGTAATAAATATACATATTTTGCTTCTCGTGCTAAAAAGGATGGATTTGAGCAGATTGCTGCAATTTTCCAGCAGACAGCAGATAATGAGAAGGAGCATGCAAAATTGTGGTTTAAGGAGTTGAACGGTATAGGAGATACTTCTGCGAATCTTTTAGCTGCCGCAGAGGGGGAGAATTATGAATGGACAGATATGTATGCAGGTTTTGCCAAGACTGCAGAGGAGGAGGGTTTTGTTGACCTTGCCAAGAAGTTTAGGTTGGTTGCTGCTATTGAGAAGCGTCACGAGGAGCGTTATCGTGCTCTTTTAAAGAATATTGAGATGCAGGAGGTTTTTGCAAGATGTGAGATTAAAGTATGGGAGTGCCGTAATTGCGGACATATAGTAGTAGGGGAGAAGGCACCGGAAGAATGCCCTGTATGCAATCATCCACAGGCTTATTTTGAGTTGCACATAGATAACTTTTAAGATGAAGTTCATTTAAAGAGAGGAGGCGGCCAAAATTGGCCGCCTCATGTTATTTGATATTAGTTCTCTTTATCTCGTTAAACATTTAATAGAAAGTGCAAATGCAAGGCTTGCGATGCTTAATAA